>NZ_CDLKIE010000267.1:0-17013 GCF_975902315.1 Kaarinaea lacus
ATATTTATCGATTAACTCTGGACGTTTTTTCTTGGCTTTTTCAAGTTTTCCCTTCTCGATTAGACGGCTAATATCCTGAAGATTCTCTTCAAGCTTTTTATAGCCTTTGGCGTCAATTGTCGGTGCACCGGATTGTATGGCACGTTCCCGAACAGCAAGCACTTCGCTTAAAACATCTTTGCTCGTTTGGGTGTCAGAATTTACTTTAGCCAGCAGTTTCATGCCCTGGGTGGCAGCTTGATTAGCACGGTCGGGATTATTATCGCGTGCTGCCTGAATGGCTTCTTCCAATAACTGGTTTACTTTTTTAAAACCATCTGGTGCAAGCAAATCTGAGTTATTCATCTTCGCATTCCTTACACCCGTATGCAGTTCTTTTATATGAGGGTATTGAGAAAAAATCTGGTCTTGCGTCATTACTGGTTGCGTAGCACAACTAACTAAAGCCGCACAAACCAACAGCAAGGAACCATAATTCACTACCCACATCCTGTTCATAAGCTGCCTCCTACTTGAATAACGATAAAATAACAATCTTTTATCGAGCAATGGTGTCACCATTTTCTCCACGGAGATGTTTATACGATAAGTATATCATGCGTTACTTAAGTTACCGCTAAATGCTCTTCCTGAAATACTGGTAACCCGTATTTCCAGAGCCCACATCACATTCAAAATGCAATTGAAATTTACTCGGGCAGACACTTCATCCGATCGCAAAACTTCACCTGCCCCGTAAAGCAAAATAGAAACCCAGGCGACTCGAGTTTCTACAAAAACATAGTTCATATCCAGAAAGCAATTAATGACGAATATCAACGTAAATGTTTTATAGCATTCCCCAGGGCGCCACCTGTCATTGACATTCTGTTCCCGGTATTGACAATATTAATCCAGACCATAAGATCAACCATATGTTAGCGATACTTTCACTTTTCCTGGCGCTGTCACTTTCATTGTTGATAACACGTATCGCAACCGTTGCGCTGACTTATACTGGCATGTCCCGCGAATCGGCACGCTTTCAGGCGAGATCCGCCTTCACTGGCACCGGTTTTACCACAGCCGAATCAGAAAAAATTGTTACCCATCCGGTACGACGTCGTATTGTCCTGTTATTGATGCTGTTTGGTAATGCAGGCGTTGCGGCTGTTCTTACCTCTCTGATACTGGCCTTTGTCGGAGAAGAGACCGGCAAATTATTAACAATAAAAGTTGTGTTGTTGATCAGCGGTATCGTAACTCTGTGGTTTATCGCCTCCAGTCACTGGGTAGATCGTCAGCTTTCCAAACTTATCGAGCGAGCACTCTCACGCTATACCAATCTTGAAGTCAGAGATTATGCCAGCCTCCTGCACCTGGCCGGTGAGTACAAGGTCAGTGAAATACACGTAGACGCCGAAGACTGGCTTGCAAACCAGAACCTGCGCGAATTAAAACTGCGTGATGAAGGTTTGTTAGTGCTGGGTATCGAAAGAATCAGTGGCGAGTTCATTGGTGCACCCAATGGTGAAACCATGCTCGAGGTTGGTGATAATGTAGTTATCTATGGCCGTGACTCTACCGTTGCGGAACTCAGTCAACGGCAACGCGGCGTAACCGGTGACAGGGAACACTTACAGGAAGTCACCAAAACAGTACGAGTTCGCGAAGCAGAGAAGCGGCTTGACGAGTCCTCAGACAAGTAGTTTATAACCAATTTGCGGTAGCTCGGACTTAAACCGACACAATGGATTATAATTCCAGGTGTCCTGCTATTTGTCAGATGAGTGCAATGACTCAAGGCTATCCAAAAGTGATGCTTAGCCATATCCAGGCGATTGCGCACTCAATAAGGTTATAGGCCTTTAATACACATCAGGATAAATTTTACTTCTGTAAAAACAATTTTTTTGAAATGTACCGCCTTTCCGCATGTCGAACTTTCTCGTGAAGCGAACTTCAGCAAAATATTGAGCTGGTTGCATATGCTATTGATTTTGCTATGCTATAAAATATTATTGTACAAAATTATTTTGTACTAAATTATTTGCACCAAAATAGAACAAACGGTAATACAATATTTTATATTTCAGTTAGTTACGAGCATGAAGTTAATAATGGCTAGCTGATCACCATACCTGCCAAACATGAATTTCTCTCAACCAACTATTATTACGCTCTATTGCATGGCGTTTACGTTGTTACTCGTTACAGCGCCACCATTGTTTGCCGCACCCGAGTTGCAGACGGATAGTGAATTGGCAACTGCGGGTTATTATCGGCTGAGCTGGCAAAGCAACATTGCAGCTGATTTTGTACTGGAAGAAGCAACCGATCCCACATTTTCACAGGTAACCATCCTCTATCAAGGACCTGATACCGCAACGCTAATAAGCGGTCGTTCGGACGGCACCTACTATTATCGTATCCGAAATATGCAAGATGATATTGAAACCGAATGGAGTAACGTAACCCGGGTTGAAGTTAGTCATCATCCGCTTTCCCGGGCATTTATGTTTTTTGGACTCGGCGCCTTTGTTTTCATTGCTACCCTCGTTATTGTGCTGCTAGGCAGCAAAACTGATAACCAGTAATAAACAAGTATAAACAACTATGTCACTTACTATAAATTCTGAACGCCTTAAACAAGATATCGAAGATTTGGCGAAAGTAGGCCGGACAGATGATCAGGGCATTTATCGCATGGCATTTAGCGATGGTGATATGGCTGGCCGCCAATGGTTTAAGCAAAAGCTGGAACAGGCCGGACTTGAAATTTATGAAGATGGTGCAGCAAACATTCATGGAAGATTGAACTGGGATGGAAAAACTCCCAGTGTGATGACAGGATCCCACCTGGATACAGTGCCTGGTGCAGGTCATCTGGATGGTGCCTTAGGCGTTGTTGTGGGTCTGGAATGCTTGCGCCGGATAAAAGAAGAAAATGTAAAACTTCGCTTTCCTGTCGAAGTGGTCGCTTTTACCGATGAAGAAGGCCGTTTTGGCGGCATGTTGGGATCTCAATCTATTGCCGGAAAACTAACGCCGGAATCCATTCTCAACGCTATTGATCTTGATGGGGTAAAACTTGTTGATGCCATGAAGCAACAAGGTTATGACGCCATGCAGGCTTTGCATGCTCGTCGCAATCCCGACAGCATTCACACTTTCCTGGAATTGCATATCGAGCAAGGTCCTATTCTGGATCAAATGGGTTTTAGTGTCGGTGTGGTTGACGCAATTACCGGTTTATTCCGATGGGAAGTGAGCCTGATCGGAACACCTAATCATGCCGGTACCACGCCCATGCATATGCGTAACGATGCTTTTCAGGCCCTGGCAGAGTTCTCATCCCAAATTCAACGCATCCTGGATGAAAACGGCAGCGAACGTAGTGTAGCAACGATTGGTAAAGTTCATATAAGTCCCGGTGCGGCCAATGTCGTACCAGGCCGTGTGGAATTTTCGCTGGATGTGCGCGATACCGACAAAGGCGTACTGGATGAATTGCGCAATGCGTTTCGCCGCGCCTTATCCGCCATTGCCCGCCGTCACGATGTGATGTTTGAGTTTACCGTGCTCAGTGAAATCCAGCCCGTAAAATGCGATGTTGGTTTGATCAAAGAGTTAAAAGGTATTGCCGATTCGTTAAAAATTCCCAGTTTGCAGATGGCCAGTGGCGCAGCGCATGACACACAATTTATGGCGTCAATCACGCGAGCCGCAATGGTATTTGTACCCAGCAAGGAAGGGCGCAGTCATTCTGTAGCGGAATGGACTGATATGGAACATATAGAAAAAGGCAGCAACGTACTGCTGAATACATTGATACGCATAGCAGGAAACGGACATGAAACATGATATTCGTAAAACAGATTTAGAGGGACTGAATGAAGACTACCTTCACGTTGATCCATTAAAGGATACCTACCGTGAAAGTATTATCGATATACCGCAAGTTGAAAAAGCATTAGAGCTTCACAAGGTAGCTTTGATGGTAATCGATATCCAGTATCTCGATGCGGCTGAAGGCTATGGTGTATTTGCCGACGCAGAAAAATCAGGCGTGCCTAAAGAAGCCCAGGAGTATTATTTTAAACGGCTGCATCACGTGGTATTGCCAAATGTACGTCGCTTACAGGATGCATTTCGTCTCATGAAACTGGAGGTTATGCATACTCGTATACAATCCATGACCAAAGATGGCCGGGACCGAAGCGTGGGTCACAAAAAACTAGGATTACACGCACCGCCTGGCTCAAAAGAAGCGGAGTTTTTACCGGAAGTTGCTCCAAAGGGTGACGAAATCATTATCAACAAAACCGCCAGTGGTGTCTTTAATGCAACTAACACTGAATTTGTGTTGCGCAACATGGGTATCGATAGCCTGTACGTGTGCGGTGTTTACACCAATGAATGCGTTTCTACCACCGTGCGTGACGCCTGTGATCGCGGATTCCATACCACCATGATAAATGACGCTTGCGCTACAGTCACGCCGGAGTTGCACAATGCCACGATCAGCACCATTAAAGACCGCTATGCACGGGTCATGACATCCGAAGAAGTACTAAAGGAGATCAGAAAGGCTAATAAGAATGAATGATGTCAACTCGGCAATTCTAGATAGCAGCACTGGCTGGATCATCCTGGCAATTTTCAGTGCCATCTGGATTGCGTTGGGATGGTTTTGGGGGCGCAAGGCCAAACAACTGGATGAATTTATGCTGGCCGGCCGTAACGTGGGATTATCATTGGCAACTGCAACAGCAATGGCTACCTGGGTAACCAGTAATACCACTATGGCTGCGCCACAACTCACGTTACAGCTTGGTATCTGGGGTATGGTGGGTTACTCGCTAGGATCTATTGGTTTGATCCTGTTTGCGCCATTGGCAAAACGCATTCGTCAATTAATGCCAACATCCTACACCAGTGGTGACTTTGTCCGTATGCGGTATGGAAAATTTACCTGGCGTGTGTTTCTGGCCATTTCATTGTTTTACGGCTTCGGTTGGCTTATCAGCATGGGTATGGCGGGTGGCGTATTGATAAATGCCTTAACCGGAATACCCTATGAAATGGGAATGACAGTCATCGTCAGTATCTGCGTTATTTATACCTTACTGGGGGGGTTGCGTGCGGTTATAGGCACCGATTATATCCAGACCATCCTGATCCTGGTGGGCATTATTATTCTGGCCTGGCTGGCGATTACCAAGGTTGGGTTTGAAGAAATACATACCAATGTGCTGGAACAACGGCCCGAGCTTCTTAATTTACTATTTCCAGCAGCAATAATGTTTTTGTTTAACAATTTGCTGTTCGGTGTCGGTGAAATATTTCATTCCAATGTCTGGTGGAGCCGTGCCTTTGCTTTTCGCGAAGGCGTTGGTATGCCCGCTTATACCATCGCCGGCATTATGTGGTTACCGATCCCCATTGTCGCTGGCTTTATCGCCCTGGCCACACCGGCACTGAATTTAAACGTACCCGCGGCTGATATGGTGGGCCCAATGGTTGCCGCAAAACTGTTAGGCGTTAGTGGCGCTATCCTGGTTTTCATCGTGGTATTTTCAGCGCTCGCTTCCAGCCTCGATTCATTGCTGGCAGCTACCAGTGATTTAATTACGCAGGATATTTATCGGGGACATATACGTCCTAATGCAACGAATGAAGAGCTACGCGTTGCCGCCAAAGTGATTATTCTATTATTAGGAATATTAACCTGGTTGCTGTGTCTGCCTCGTTTGACCACCTTAGCAGAACTACTCTATTTTACGGGCGCATTTGTAGCCAGCACCATCTGGCCCATCGTCGCCGGGCTTTACTGGAAACGCACTAATGCTACGGGAGCCGCTCTGGCCATGATATTGGGTACTGCAATCGGTCTTTATTCTTACTTTGCCATAGGATTTTATGTTGCTGCGTTGCTCGGTGCGTTGGTTTCCATGTTAATCGTAATTGTAAGTACCGCTTTCTGGCCACAGAATTATGACTGGAACGAGTTAAGTAATAATCGGTCCGTCAAGGAGGTTAGCTTATGACTGCGTCAGTCAGTTTTTTATCTATGTTAGTCAGCACTGCCCTGTTAATAACGATGGTGTCGCCCATTGTTTTAATCATTTTTTTAATTCGAGACTGGAAGAGGGGTGAACAATGGTAAAACCGTTAAGCCCAATATTACAGGAGTCCATGCCGGAAAAAGATGCTACCGAGGGAATAGAACATCCGTTGGCATTATTAAAAATCGTTCCCGAAGATCCAACGCCATTACTGGATCTGGCCAATTTTTCCATCGTGTCGGCACGACAGTTTAAAAGAGACCAAATAGTACAACTGTGTCGACTGGCAGCAAAACATGAAGCGGTACCACAACAGTCGCGGCGTCCGCTAGTGGGTAAAATATTAATTAGTGCTTTTTATGAGCCCAGTACCCGTACCCGATTATCGTTTGAAAGTGCCTGGCATCGCCTTGGTGGCGATATTATGTCGATTACCGATCCAGCCACCACCGGTATCGCCAAAGGGGAATCACTTTCCGATGTCGCAGAAATGTTAAATAACTATGGCGACCTGGTGGTTTTGCGGGAATCTAACAACAATTCCATTTTTGAAATGTTGAAGAACCTGCGAATTCCTATTGTCAACGCGGGTAACGGTACTGATGAACACCCGACCCAGGCTCTTGCGGACATATATACGATCTTTAAGTGGAGACCCGCATTGTTAATGAACAGGGTGACAAAAGATGCCAGGCCTCGCATTGGTATTATTGGCGTACCAAAAACTATGCGTACAGTAAGATCGTTGTTGTATTTGTTGAGCCTTTTTCCTAACAGTTTTTCGGAAGTCGTCATCATATGTCACGACAAAGAAGTTTTTGATGCTACCCAGGGTGAATACCTGGCGACATCAGGCTTAAATATTCGTGTCACTGAAGACATGGATGCTGAATTGCCGGAACTGGATATTGTATATATTAATTCCATCGCATGGATTGGTGACAGCTATGAAAAAATTGGTAAAGATTATCAGCTGTCCAGGTCATCACCGCTGAAGTCTGACGCTATTATTCTGCATCCTTTAGCTCGCGGTGAAGAACTGGCAACAGACCTTGATGATACTAACCATAACTGGTATTTCGCCCAGGCCAGGAGCGCCGTGTTTATTCGTATGGCATTGCTGACGTGCCTGGTGCAGCACAACTGGTAACGCACTAATTCCTTAATTTAGTTTATTTAAGTTTACTTACAATCTGGAGTATTGCATGTGTGGTATTGCTGGCGTTATGCACGCCGACCCTGGAAAACCAATTGATCCGCAAATCCTGGCGAACATGGCTGCCATTCAGTGGCATCGTGGACCGGATGGTTTCGGCGTTAAGTCTGTGAATGACCGCGGGATTGGATTCAGTCACGCGAGATTATCAATCATTGATTTAGATGAAGAGAGAGCACGGCAACCCTTTATGTCAGCGGATGGCAATTTATTATTAGCGCATAACGGCGAATTTTATGACTACAAGCGTCTCAGGGCAGAATTGACGTCGCGCGGCGCTCGCTTCAAAACGAAAAGTGATTCTGAGCTGGTATTGCATCTTTATCCGCGAGTGGGTCTCGAGGAAATGTTAAAGGATTTGCGCGGGGAGTTTGCTTTCTCCCTGTACGACAGGGAGAACGACCGCTTAATCCTGGTACGTGATAGATTTGGTATCAAACCCCTGTACTGGACGCAAAACAATGAAAGTCTTGTGTTTGGTTCAGAGCTTAAAGTATTGTTTGCCCATCCGGCAGTGACCCGCAGGTTTAGCCACGAAGGTCTCTATCATCAGTTAATGCAAACTATTGTTCCTGGCACGACTGCGTTCGAAGGTATACATCAAATCGAACCAGGACATATGTTAATTGTTGAACGTCATCATAATAAATTTCATGTACGCGAAGAGAAATACTGGGATATGGATTTTCCCCTGCTTTCAGAACGTAGTGATTCGCAAAGTGATGAGTATTACATAGAAGGTGTCCGGGACCGCCTGTTACACGCCGTGCAACTGCGCCTGGAAGCGGACGTACCAGTCGCCTGTTATTTGTCCGGGGGTATTGATTCCTGTTCGATACTGGGACTGTCTGCTGCCAGTCAGCAATCGCCAGTCAAAGCCTTCACCATCGGTTTTGACAACGCCGAATATGACGAAACTGCAATAGCAAAAGAAATGGCCCAGGCAACGAATGCAGATCAAGACATAATGATGCTGGAAGCAGATCACCTGTATGACAACTTTGTGCAAACTATCTGGCATACTGAACGCTCCATCTACAATACCCTCGGTGTTGCTAAATTACTAATGAGTCGGCATGTCAATCGTGCAGGCTATCGCGTCGTTGTTACGGGTGAAGGCTCTGATGAATTGTTTTCCGGTTATCCTTCCTTTCGGCGGGATATGTTTCTTCATGGTCTCGATACCCTGAGCGCGGCAGAAAGATCAAGCTGGGAGCAATTGTTGGCAGAAAGTAATAAACTTTTCAAAGGTGCGATGCTGGCGGAAGAAGAGTGGCAGGATACCGCATTGAATGAGAAAGTGGGATTTACACCGAGCTGCCTGCAGCCCTGGCTATCTTCTTCTCAGCATGTTTCAGGTTTGCTCGCCAGTGATATTCAGCATGCATTAAGTGACTACCAACCAGGCAAAAGTATTGCCGATGCCCTGGATCAGGATATGATCGAGGAACGTCATCCACTGGATAAAGCACAATACGTCTGGATTAAAACCATGCTGGAAGGACAGATATTAACCTGGGGCGGTGATCGTGTTGACATGGCCAACTCTATGGAAGCCCGCCCTGCTTTTCTTGATCACCATCTTGCAGAATTCGCCACACAAATTCCACCGACCATGCGTATTCGAGGCAGAACAGAAAAATATGTATTACGGGAAGCCATGAAAGGCTTGCTACCAACGGTACTTTACGAAAGAGAGAAATTCGCCTTTATGGCGCCCCCAGCACACACTGATACCAGGAAATGGCAAGCCATGAAAGCTTTGGCGGATGAGTATCTTGGTGATAGCGCAATTGAGGAAGCAGGATTATTAAACGTTGAAGGTGTTAAAAACTTATTTGCTGTACACGAAGATCCAAAAACTTCGGCTGCGACACAGGTGCAGCTGGATGCGGTTATCAACCATATGTTAAGCGTTCAGATTCTGCATAAACACTTTGTGGCAACCGATGTCCCGGCACAGGCCTATAAAAAAGCACAGGAACTAGGATGGTTGATTAAATAGTTACTGTGATGTGTACATGTGACCAAGCGTTTTTTTTAAACAGAATATTTTTCTTATTGACAGGGTGATCGATACATGGGACTTAAAACAAATATTACCAGCCAGGATTCCAGCCTGACCAGAAAAGACAAAACTAAAGTTGTCCGCGACGAGATTGCTAAAACCATTGTCCAGGATCTTCGTATTGTTGTTAGAACAATACAGGCACATTCCAGGTGGGTTGAAAAACAATGTGGCGTTAGCAGTGTGCAATTATGGGCTATGTGGGAACTGTTTGCATCGCCAGGGCAAAAAGTTTCTGACTTATCAAAAGCACTTTCTATTCACCAATCCACAGCCAGTAACATGCTGGACAAGCTTGAAGAAAAGAACCTGATTAAGCGGGATCGCAGCGGCCCGGATCAGCGCGTTGTCAAACTGTTTCTTACAAAGCAAGGATCTGATTTGTTATCTGTAGCCCCCCGCCCAGCTCAGGGTGCCGTTCAGGATGCATTGAAAAGCATGTCAGATCAGGAGCTGACATCTTTAAAAACTGGCCTGGACGCACTAATTAACCAAATGGCGGTGTCTGAAGAAGGCGCGGCCCTGAAACCAATTTGATTACTCATTATTTTTACTTCAGCGTCTTGTAGTGAAATCCTGTAAAGTAGCTATACTCATGCAATGTAAGCTTTCACTGAGCTCTCTAGACAGAAATTTACCCTACCAAAAGAAACCAGCGATAAATAATTTTATACGACGAAAATCCACAATCACTGCTTTTATACTTAATTGGGCTTCCTTTTCGAGCGCCGGCTTTAGCCGATGAAATTATGGCTAATCATTTAAAACAATTGTTTCCGATTCCGGTCGGTAGTTAACGGCCAATTTCAACAGGCGCTGTATTAATCACCTGGCGAGTGCCACCGCTACTGATTCCGGCTCTTTAACGATGTTTGCAACGGTGAATAACTTTGATAAATAACGCGCCGCCTTGACCATCTGCGTAATCAAACGCCGGGTATTGCTGTTTTGTTCAAGCAACACCGACATGCTGGAAATCTCCATACCTGACATGGCACCCACTTCCAGAATCAGCGCTTTTAATTCATCATAAGTGACATTCAAATCGTTAAGCAGTTGATCGCACTCGGCTATAGAAAATTCTTCCGTTTGCACATCCGTAGCATCCAGTATTCGCACCACATCTGCCTTGAATTCAGAAAGCTTCATTAGCAGTTCATCATTGGCAATCTCGCCAACTTTCTCCTGATGTTTTGCGATATCCATCGCCAGCTCTGCTGCCATCAAATAGTATTGACTGGTACGTAGCACTTTCGGTAATTCGGCAGTAATATCTTTTGGCATGGTTGATCGCTCCATGTGAGAAATAAAACCTCCCATCGCGACCACCAGTTTATTGATAGCAAGACGATCGCTCCTCATCGGTTTGCCGGCGCCATGTTCTATGCTTAGCGCCGCTTTTGACATTCGCCTCGCGATACTGCCAATATGACCCAGCTCCAAACCGAGTGCATTCAAGGCAAGCGCGGGAGAAACGGCAATGGTTTTATCAAGAAACTTAGGCCGCCCTTCAATTTCTTCCAGCGAAGTAAATTGCTGTTCGAGATAACGCGCCAGGCGGGTTGTTACTGGCAACATCAAAGCTACGCCTAGTATATTAAAAGTGGTATGAAACAGTGCCAGGGTAACAACCGGAATGTTTTCCAGGCCAAACAAATTACCGATCGCTTTTACCAGGCCAAACATAATCGGTAACAGCAACAAAGCTACCATGCCAGTTGCGACATTAAACACCACATGGGCCGCTGCTACTCGTTTGGCATTGGGCGTAGCGCCTATAACAGAAAATACGGCGGTTGAGGTAGTACCCACATTCGCACCAAT
Source organism: Kaarinaea lacus (assembly GCF_975902315.1). Classification (NCBI taxonomy): domain Bacteria; kingdom Bacillati; phylum Cyanobacteriota; class Cyanophyceae; order Nostocales; family Nodulariaceae; genus Kaarinaea; species Kaarinaea lacus. The sequence goes on from NZ_CDLKIE010000267.1 coordinate 11,156, forward strand.
GACCATGGCGGCGGCAGCATACGGCCCAATTATGCCACCTGTCGCCGCAGTTAAGGTAATCGCGATAGCCGCACTGGATGACTGGGTTAAAACCGTCATGAAAAAACCAATCACCAGAAACAATAGTACGCCCGCGACACCGTCTATAGTAAAACGCTGCAAGTCGATACTGGTTGCCAGGCCTTCAAATGCATCCTTCAGTACATCGATACCGATAAAGAACAATCCAAAACCCGCCAGGGCAGTTCCTATCGGGCCTCGGCGAGTGTCACCTCCTGTTAGGCGAAGTATCATACCAAGGCCAATCAAGGGTAAGGCAAAGGCATCAATCTTGATATTGAAACCAATCATGGCTACCAGCCAACCGGTTGTTGTGGTGCCAATATTCGCGCCGTAAATAACACCCAACGCTTGATACAATGTCAGAAGTCCAGCATTAACAAAGCCGATGGTGGCAACGGTGACTGCACTGGAGGATTGAACAATGGCTGTAATACCCATTCCTGAAACAATACCACGGGCGGGTGAATGAGTTGCCCTGGCCAGAATATTGCGCAATGCATTACCGGCCGCCAGGCGAAGGCCATCCGTGATCATGTTGACCGCCAGCAGGAACAGACCCAAACCTCCTGCCAACATACCAATCATGACAATATTCTGTTGCATGACTTTACAACATACCGGATAACATCGTCGCGATACCCAGGAAAGAGAAAAAACCCACCACATCCGTTACGGTAGTGAGAATGATTGACGATGATTGCGCAGGATCCTGTCCCAGTGACGAAAGCACGATGGGAATAATGACGCCGGACAAGGCCGCGGCCAGCATGGAAATAACCATGGATACACCAATGACCATAACCAGTCCTATTGATGAACTCCAGACAAACACGCCGGCACCGGTCAGTACCGCTATGGCAACTCCATTAACAAATGCAGCACCAATTTCTTTCCTGGCGACTCGCATCCATTGACTGGTGCCTATTTCGCGCAATGCCAGGCCCCGCATAGTCACCGCCAGGGCTTGTGCCCCGGTATTACCCGATTGCCCTGCCACCACCGGCAATAACACGGCCAGTGCAGTAAACCTGGCAATAGTGCCTTCGAATATTCCCACGACGGCTGCAGCCAGGAAAGCGGTCAACAAATTGATGGATAACCAGGGTAATCGTTTGCGCACGACAAAACTGACCTTTGACAAGGCGCGTTCATCACGGCTGGCACCGACCATTGTCAGCATATCAACACTGCTTTCTTCTCGCACCGCCGCCATTAAGGCATCGTAGCGAATAATACCTATCAGTCGTCCACTAATGTCCACCACGGGCAAATCCGTAATACGATGCTCTTCCAGTTGTTGCACAACCTCTTCCCTGGTTGCCGTAGCCATAACCATTGCCGGAACCGGTTTTGACAGTTCGGCTAATGTCACCCGCGCTTCTGCAAGGGCCAGACTGTGGATTTCCACCATACTTTGTATATTCCCTTCACCGTCAATAAGGTAAAGCTGGCGGGTAAAACGAGGTTTGAGTTTGCGGATGCGATGCAGCGCCTCTCTTACTGTTAACGATTCATAGAGTGGTATAAACCGCTGGTCCATTAATGCACCAGCACTGTCTTCCGGATATTGCACCAGGGAGCTTAACTCACGCTGCCTGGCACTGCCCACATAAGACATCATGCGCTGCCGCTGTTCATCGTCAAGCCGCACCAGAACTCTTGCGGTGTGAACCGGTTCACCCCGTTGCAATACCTGTCGCGCAAGCGTTTCCTCTAACCTGGATAACACAGAGGTCGCCACGCCAGGCGGCAAACGATCCCATAATGCCACCATCTCAGAAGTCGACAGTTGCTGAAAAAGACCAATGATGTCTTTAACTGAGAACTGACTGATATGCTGCAATGCTTCAGGGGGATGCAGGCGCAAATAAGCCTGATTCAGAGCATTGACTGCATGCATAGCATTCGCAGTCATAATTTACTCCCTCTTTTTTTTATTGCCGTTATATTTAATATACTTTCCAGTAATTGCATCATACTCAACCAGTAAAGCGTCGCAAGCGATAGCACGTTTTCCATTGGATCCCGCGTTAATGTGATATCGCTATCCACAGTTCCCCTGACACGCGCGTAGTCAAGTATACCAACTAAAATATTTTCACTGTCTACGACGGGTAATCTGAGACGGTTTGCCCACCCTTTATGATCAAGAATCTTTTCTGTACCGGCATGTACCGAAACAGGTAATACTTTGCGCGTCATAATATGACGTAACCTGATATGTTGTTTGGCTGTTAACAGCTTGCCAAGGTCAACCACACCAAGGAAACGATGCGAGTTATCCACCACATAGATTTCACATTTGACAGGTTGACGATAACGCTCGATGTGACGAATGGCATCACCAACAGTTAGATTGTCAGGCAACATATCAACGTTGGGATTCATAAAATCACCCGCGGACAGCGAGGTATAACTTAGAAGACGCCGAATACGCATACGGTATTTCGCAGATAATTTGCTGGAAATCTCCTGTTGTTTTTCCGGATTTATTAATCGGTAGATCCGCGCTGCGCGGGTAACGGGTATGTCATTCAACAAATGGGCAGCGCGTGTTGTTTCCATTTTCCCCAGACATGCTGCAGCTATATTAGGCAACATGGCAATGACTACGGCAGTTGCAGTTTTAGTTGGAATTTCCTGTAATAGTGCTACGACATATTCCGTGGAAACCTGTTCCAGTACCCTGGCCGCTTCCACCGGGTAACGCAATAAAAACTCCGACGACATGGGGTTATCGACTTTCACTTTACGCACCTTTTTCAGTAACAATCGTTACCTGTTCATCGAACAATTTCGCAGGAACATCAGCATTACCCGTTTCGGTCTCTATGATTAACCGCGATACGGTAATATCAAGAATACGCCCCTCGATGTCACCCACACGTACTTTATCACCCACCTGATAGAAATTACGTAACTGGTTAGCTGCGATAATATTGCTGACATGGGTGCGTGCTCCCAGACCAAATGCCAGAGCCAGCCCACCGAGCATGGCAGCTAGTACAATAGCAATGATCGTAGTAAGAAACGCGACATCGATCCCAACCTGTCCCACGCCAATGATAATTGCCGTTACCAATATAATGATTTGTACGGTTCGGGCCAGCAAATCGCCACGTGATATTCCCACTGATGATGCGGCGGATCCAACTAAATCGCGCGCCAGCGAAGCCAGCACGAAACCGACCAGTACAACCAGGATACCGGCTGCAGCCAGCGGCAGAAAGGAAACGAGCTCTTTAAGCCAGGTACCAACGATACCAAGACCCAGAATTTCTGTAGCTAATGTGACAAAGACCAGTATCAATAACCAGAAAACCAGTTCGCCAACTATTCGGGCGGGCGGATGACGTGGTTGCAGTTGTTCCAGACCTCGCCTGGCAATAAATTTCTGCCAGAACAGATCTAGCCGTTTGATGGCACGCATAATCAGTGAACGTAATAAACGCGCGATGAACCAGCCTATAAATAAAACAAGGATCGCCACTGCGATGCGTGGAAGGTATTGCAGTATTTGTGTCGCCATGTTTTGCAGAGCAGCTGTTATCCCTTCCAGTGATGGGGGTAAAGGCTCATTCATTATAGCTCTCCATAGAAAAGTACCAATCAACTCGGTCATTACACGACACCACTTTTACAATAATAGCTAATTAATAAGTGTTTTGCGCCTGCTAATTACCATCCTGAAATGATCTTAACTTAACCAGTTTTTTTTGCATCGGTATTGATTGGCAGCAAAAATGTTCATTAAAGTTCCTGCTAGCATGTATGGTTGAGGAACTTGATATGACAAATCATGCGAAATCCACTACCACGCCCCTGTCGGGCTGGCATACCTACGACGTTAGTCATGCATTGCGGAAAGTGTCTTCATCGGAAGATGGTTTGACACAGAATAATGCCGAGCAGCGCTTCAGTGAATTTGGTGCAAACAGGCTGCGGCCCGTAAAGAGAAAAGGTCCTTTAGCAAGATTCCTCGTTCAGTTTCACAACGTACTTATCTATGTGTTATTAGCTGCCGGGGTAGTAACAGCAATCCTTGGTCACTGGGTTGATAGCGGCGTCATTTTTGGCGTGGTAGTTATTAATGCCGTTATTGGATTCATTCAGGAAGGTAAGGCAGAAAAAGCGCTTGAGGCTATTCGCAATATGCTGTCGCACCAGGCCATGGTAAAACGCGATGGCCAGTTTATTGGTTTGCCTGCCGACCAGTTAGTGCCCGGCGATGTTGTGTTACTGCAATCCGGTGATAAAGTGCCCGCCGATTTACGCCTGTTCAGGGCACGTGAGTTGCGTATCGATGAGGCAATCCTTACCGGGGAATCTGTACCTGTTGAAAAAATAACAACCCCGGTAGCGGAACACGCAACCATCGGCGACCGGAAGTGTCTCGCCTATTCTGGCACCCTGGTAACTTATGGCCAGGGCCAGGGAGTTGTTGTTGAAACCGGGGACCACACCGAGATCGGCCGCATCAGTGGCATGCTACGCGAAGTGCAAACACTCACTACGCCCCTACTACGGCAGATGGCTGTGTTTGCCAAATGGTTGACCATCGCTATCTGTATTATCGCGACAGCAACTTTTGTCTATGGCGTGCTTTTACACAATTTTCCCGCCGATGAAATGTTTCTTGCAGCAGTGGGTTTGGCGGTGGCCGGTATACCGGAGGGCCTGCCTGCTATTATGACTATTACCCTGGCCATAGGCGTACAACGCATGGCGAAGAAAAATGCCATTATTCGCCGCCTGCCGGCGGTGGAAACATTGGGTTCCGTCACGGTTATATGCTCCGATAAAACCGGCACCCTCACCCGCAACGAGATGACAGTACAATCAGTCGCCACCGGTGCCGGTGTTTTTCAAGTCAGCGGTGTGGGCTACAATCCCCATGGCACTTTTAGTCTTGAAGGTAACGAAGTAACACCGGAGCAGTTCCCATTGCTTCGTGAAGTATCCCAGTCAGCGCTGCTGTGTAATGATGCCACATTGAAACAGAAGGCAGAACAGTGGGTATTGCATGGCGACCCCACCGAAGGTGCCCTTGTCACGCTGGCACTCAAAACCGGTCTTGACCACAACTTATGTAATAGCCAGTTTCCCCGCACGGACGCAATTCCTTTTGAATCACAACATCGTTTCATGGCTACTCTGCATCATGACCATGCCGGCCATGGATTTATTTATCTCAAAGGTGCTCCCGAACGCGTCTTGCAAATGTGTCATCAACAGCGCATGCGGGGTGAAGATGTTCCCCTGGATAAAACCTACTGGGAAAACAGCATGCATGACATGGCAAGCCGAGGCCAGCGCCTGTTAGCCATCGCCTTTAAACCACTGGCGACTGAACAACAAAGCCTGACTTTTACGGATGTGGAAGACGGACTGACTCTCCTCGGCGTGGTAGGCATCATTGATCCGCCACGCGAAGAAGCTATTAAAGCGGTAAAGGCCTGCCAGTCGGCCGGCATCCGGGTCAAGATGATTACCGGGGACCATGCGATTACTGCCCGTGCCATTGGCGCACAAATGGGTATTGGTGACGGCAGCACCGTGGTGAGCGGTACGAAGCTCGATGCCTTTAGTGATGAGCAACTTCGCGAAGCGGTCGTGTCAACCGATGTGTTTGCCCGAGTTTCACCCGAACAAAAGTTGCAACTGGTGACTGCATTAGAGGCCAATGGCGATGTCGTTTCCATGACCGGCGACGGTGTCAATGACGCGCCTGCGCTGAAACGCGCCGATGTTGGCGTGGCGATGGGTATTAACGGTACAGAAGTTGCCAAAGAAGC
>NZ_CDLKIE010000268.1:0-3872 GCF_975902315.1 Kaarinaea lacus
AAAAAAGAGAAAAAGGAAATTGTCGCCTCCCTTTCTCACTGGAGCGACTCCGAGCAAATCAATACCGATTTTGTAATTCCCGTAACCGGCCGCTTAAGCAGCCCGTTTGGCTTGCGCCGCTATTTCAATAAGCAGCCCCGTAAGCCCCATAGCGGAATCGACATCGCCGCACCACAAGGTACGCCTATCGTATCTCCGGCGGATGGAACTGTTCTCACCACGGGTGATTATTTCTTTAACGGCAACACCATTTTTATTGACCATGGGCAAGGCCTGATTACCATGTATTGCCATATGTCGAAAATCAAGGTTAAACCGGGTCAAAAAGTGAAACGTGGCCAAAAAATCGGCGCCATAGGCCAGACAGGTCGAGTCACGGGCCCCCACCTGCATTGGGGAGTAAGCTTAAACGATGTACGTGTTGACCCGGGCTTATTCTTTGATAATCTGAAAAAAGCCGCTAAACAGAAGTAAGCCACCCAGAAAACCACAGCAATTTTACTCTTGCACTGGCTCATCGCAGCCGGTATTTTTACGCGTCGTCCTGAATCAACTAATAACCAGAACCAACTATGAAAAAGATTGCACAAAAAATCGTTTCGCAGAAAAAATTTGAATACTTCATCATCGCGTTAATATTACTTAACGGTGTGGTGCTTGGGCTGGAAACATCACCCGATATCGTCAGCCAGTACGGTGACTATTTGCTATTAGCCAACGATCTGATACTGGCCGTATTTGTTATTGAAGCTATCCTGAAAATCACTGCTGTGGCACCGCGCTTTAAACTGTATTTTGGTGACGGCTGGAATCTGTTTGATTTTTCCGTTGTGCTTTTGTCATTGATTCCAACAACAGGCGAATTCGCCATGATTGCTCGACTGGCTCGTCTACTACGGGTTGCCCGACTGATTTCTACCATCCCCGAATTGCGATTAATTGTTTCCACACTGGTGCGCTCCATACCCAGCATGGGACACGTACTACTTCTGATGAGTATAATTTTTTATATTTATGCGGTTGCCGGCTACCATATTTTTCATGAGCATGACCCCACCCACTGGAACAATCTTGGCTTATCACTATTAACCCTGTTTCGAGTGGTCACACTGGAAGACTGGACGGACGTAATGTACAAAGCCATGGAAATGCATCCACTGTCCTGGATGTATTTTGTAAGCTTCGTGGTAGTAGGTACGTTTGTGGTCATTAACCTGTTTATCGCAGTAGTCATCAACAACCTGGAAGAAGCCAAACATGATGCGCTTGAAGAACTCCAGGCACCCACAACACGCGATGAAATTATTAAAGAGCTAAAACAGACCCAGGAAGCGCTTGCAAAATTACAGGACAAGCTATCGAAGATGTAAGGGATTTATAGCGCGAGGATGACGAATGTCTTACTGGCTGGCACCCAGTTGTTGTGCGCGTTCCCAACGCCTTTTTGCTTCATCTTCAGAAGCCTGAGTAGTGGCTTCCCAGCCATCGCAATGACGTTGTACTAGATTAGCGAGCGCACCGATATGATCTGCTCGATCATTTAACGCAGGGATATAATGATATTCCTTTCCACCTGCTTCCAGATATGCTTCCCGGTTTTCCTGGTCAATCTCTTCCAGGGTTTCCAGGCAATCCGCAGAAAAGCCGGGGCAAACCACGTCAACACTATTAACCCCCTGTTTGCCCAGCTCACGCAGCGTATCGATAGTATACGGATTCAGCCATTCTTCACGTCCGAAAATTGACTGGAATACCACCTGCCATTGCCCCTCCTCAAGATTCATCTTTTCCGCAATCAGGCGTGCGGTCTTCTGGCATTGGCAATAATATGGATCGCCCGTAACCAGAAAACGCTTCGGCGTGCCATGAAAGGAAAACAGCAATTTTTCAGGTTTGGCATGTTGCGACCATGCCTCCTCGATTGAATTCACTAATGACGCAATATAATTCCCATCATCATGATACTGGTTAACAAAACGAAACTCGGGAACCCAGCGCCAGTTTCTAACCGTCGCGGCAATGGCATCGAAAGTAGACGCCGTAGTACTGGATGAATACTGTGGATATAAGGGCAGTACCAGTACCCGTTGCGCATTGGCCTGCCGCAATTTTTCCAGTGCAGAAGGAATGGATGGATTGCCATAGCGCATCCCTAATTCGACAACAAAGGGCTGCTTTATTTTGTCTTTTAAAGCGATTCGCAAGGCTTCCACTTGCTTGCGCGAAATAGACAACAAGGGAGATCCGCTGTCTTTATCCCAGATTTTTTGGTAAGCCTGGGCCGATTTTGCTGGTCGAATGAACAGGATTACTTGTAAAATACACCACCATAGTACTCGCGGCAGGTCAACGATGCGGGGATCCCATAAAAATTCCCTGAGATAACGACGTAAAGCAGGTGTTGTAGCCTCATCAGGCGTTCCCAAATTTGTGATAAGAATTCCCAATACCGGTTGTTGATCGTGTTTGAATTGCGGGGATTTTGTTGAGTTTTGCATCGTTTTTTAATGTTGAACTATTCCAGTTTTTTCAGGCCCCAAGTATACCGACAATATAGATAAAAATTGAACCTTTAATTTCAGGCGGTATTCAGACTAAGCCTATTATTATCCCAAACACTAACAGATTATGACAAAACGTAAATTTACATCCTACACGATCGCTGCACTCCTGTTGATAGCCGCCCTGGTTGTCGGCCTGGGTATATCGATTAACCTTTCTGCTAAACCCGACGATATACCCGAGGAGCTACGCGGTTTAATAAAAAAACAGGCTATTGCCGTACCTGAATTTGAACTGGTGGACCAGAAAAACCAGCCTCTCAATAAAGAACGCCTGAAAGGCGCCTGGACCTTCATGTTTTTTGGCTATACCCATTGCCCGGACGTTTGTCCGTTAACCTTAACTGAATTAGATAATGCCGCAAATCAAATAAATGATTTACAAAATTCGAACAGAAAAATCCAGTATGTTTTTATTAGCGTCGACCCCAACAGGGACACACCTGCCTCCCTTGGCGAATACGTCAGTTATTTCGGCGCGAAATTTATTGCGGCGACCGGCAGTGAACAGGCGCTTAAACAACTGGCCGGTCCATTAGGTATCAAATTTGAGCGTGGCATCGGCACCGAGAACGAGTATTTGGTGAATCACAGCAGTACAATGTTACTAATCGATCCACAAGCTCAATACTATGCACGCTTCCGGGCCCCACATTACGCAGAAGAAATTATTGACGGTTTCAAGGCAGTATTAACTTATAAGGAAAGTAAAGAGAGGCAATAATGTTGTTAAATAGAACATTCATTTTTACTATTTCTGTTCTTATTTTCTGTTTTTTTGTAAACACTGCTTTTGCAGGCAGCGTTATGGTAAAAGACGCCTGGGTAAGAGAAGCCCCACCCAACGCGAAAGTGCTGGCAGCGTATATGACCCTAGAAAACCATTCCGACAAAGAGAAAGTATTAACCAGCGTAGTTTCTCCCGTGTTTGACAAAATCGAAATTCACAAATCCGTTCACAAAGGCGACATGGCTACCATGGAAAAACAGAAAGAGCTGCCTATCGCCACTCACGGAACGGTTAAACTGCAGCCTGGTGGATTACACCTTATGCTGTATACTCCCAATAAAAAACTAAAAGCCGGCGACAATGTGAGTATTACATTAAAATTTGCTGATGGAAGTACCAGCGCTGTGAATGCTAAAGTGAAAAAAGCAACCGGTAGTAGCGGCCATCACGATCACGGCGAACACCAGATGCATGAGGAAACAGACACCAAACAGGAAACTCATCACCACAATCATTAAATACGACGACACCTTGAACAATACCAACAACAACGATTCACCAAATTCATTGCTTGACAAAAT
>NZ_CDLKIE010000269.1:0-13042 GCF_975902315.1 Kaarinaea lacus
CTGGTGGTATAACCAGCTCTTACCATTTTGTGTTCCGAAATACTGGCCAGCTGGGTTTTTACCAGGTCAGGTAACGCCAGGTCTTCAAAGAAAAATTCAAGGAACTCTTCGCGTGATAATTGAAAAACAAAGTCGTCTTCACCTTCACCGGAGTTGCTGGCCTGGCCGTCGCCCGGGCCGGATCCACCTCCTGAAGGTGGCCTTGGAACCTTATCGCCGGTGACAAAATCTGTGTTACCTGGTTGGACTATTTCTCGCCGACCCCCCGGCCCATGGCTGAATATAGGCTCGTTGGTATCGCGGGTAGGGATATTGACGGTTTCACCCTTGTCGATATCTTTTATACTGCGTTGTGAGATGGCATCAGAAACAGATTTCCTGATTTGCTCTCTGAATCGGCGAAGGAACCGCTGTCGATTGACGGCACTTTTATTTTTCCCGTTAAGGCGTCGATCGATAATTTGAGTCACGTTAAATACTACCGCTTAAGATGCCTTGCGAACCCTCAAGTACCACTCTGATAATAAGCGGACTTGTTTTTCGGTATAACCTTTGTCAACCATGCGTTTGACAAAGTTTTTGTGTTTCCCCTGATCTTCCTGGGACGCTTTGGCGTTAAAAGAAATTACCGGTAATAAGTCTTCGGTCGTAGAAAACATTTTCTTTTCGATCACTTCGCGTAACTTTTCATAGCTGGTCCAGGTGGGATTTTTCCCTTCGTTATTGGCACGTGCGCGAAGTACAAAGTTGACTATCTCGTTACGAAAATCCTTGGGATTACTGATGCCAGCGGGTTTTTCAATTTTTTCCAGCTCTTCATTCAGTGCGGCGCGATCAAAACTCTCGCCGGTATCCGGGTCACGGTACTCTTCATTTTGAATCCAGTAATCAGCATATGTCACGTAACGGTCAAAAATATTCTGTCCGTATTCCGAATACGATTCAAGATAAGCCGTTTGGATTTCCTTGCCAATAAATTCAGCGTATTGCGGTGCCAGCATACCTTTCAGGAAAGAGACATATTTTTCAGCCACTTCCGGTGGGAACTGTTCCTGTTCGACCTGCTGTTCAAGCACATATAACAAATGCACCGGGTTTGCAGCGATCTCCGTATGGTCGTAATTAAACACCTTGGAAAGAATTTTAAAAGCAAAGCGAGTTGAAAGACCGGTCATGCCTTCATCGACACCGGCGTAATCGCGATATTCCTGATAAGTCTTTGCCTTGGGATCGGTGTCTTTCAGGTTTTCCCCATCGTAAACTCGCATCTTGGAATCAATGTTGGAGTTTTCTGGTTCTTTCAGACGCGAAAGTGTCGCAAACTGTGCCATCATTTCCAGTGTGCCAGGTGCGCAAGGCGCTTCTGACAAGGAGCTGTTACGCAGCAGTTTTTTGTAGATTTTGACTTCCTCAGAGACGCGCAGACAATAAGGTACTTTTACAATATAGATTCGATCAAGAAATGCTTCGTTGTTACGATTATTCTTGAAAGACAGCCATTCCGATTCATTGGAGTGTGCCAGTATTATGCCGTCAAAAGGTATTGCGGACAGACCTTCAGTGCCCATGAAGTTGCCTTCCTGGGTTGCTGTCAATAAAGGGTGCAAGACTTTAATGGGTGCTTTAAACATCTCAACAAATTCCAGTAATCCCTGGTTTGCCAGGCATAATCCACCGGAGTATGCATAAGCATCAGAGTCATCCTGGGAGTATTTCTCTAACATGCGGATGTCGACTTTTCCTACTAGCGAAGAGATGTCCTGGTTGTTTTCATCACCGGGCTCTGTTTTCGCCACACCGACTTGTTCTAATACGCTGGGCTTTAGTTTAACGACTTTAAACTTGGTAATGTCACCATTGTGTTCATGTAAGCGTTTAATTGCCCATGGAGACATAATGCCACTTAAATAGCGCGATGGAATTCCATAATCTTCTTCCAGAATCTGGCCGTCTTCTTCTGGTGAAAATAAACCTAAAGGTGATTCATTGATTGGCGAACCCTTTATGGCGTAGATCGGGCAGTGCTCCATTAAAGATTTTAATTTTTCAGCGAGAGATGATTTTCCGCCGCCAACCGGTCCCAGCAAATAGAGAATCTGTTTCTTTTCTTCCAGTCCTTGTGCTGCGTGACGAAAGTACGCGACGATTTGTTCAATCGTTTCTTCCATTCCATAGAAGTCTTTAAAGGCGGGGTAAACTTTAATAAGTTTATTGGAAAATAGCCTGCTAAGTCTTGGGTCTTTGCGGGTATCGACCATGGTTGGTTCGCCAATTGCCATTAACATTCTTTCTGCTGCGGTGGCATAGGCGGAGGGATCTTTTTTACAGAGGTCAAGATACTCTTGAATAGAGAGCTCTTCCTCCTTGGCTTCCTCATACCGGGTTTGGTAATGGCTGAAGATTGACATGACGGCCTCCAGAACAAATTTGTGCTACAGATTGCGCGGCCCTGATTCCAGGTGATTTAATCAGTCCTTAACTGTATGTTTAGCTTTTAAATCACAAGGGCCAACTATATATAATTAAAGTGCAAATAGTGGGCCAATGCCAGTTTAGGTAATTGACTATTTTCAGACTATGATCAACTTCCAAATTTTGGGGTTTATTAGTCTTGTTAGCAATTAAATCATCGTTAAAACCGAATAAGCGCGCATAATAGTAATTTTACGATCAAGTTCAATTTTACATGCAATTCATTCGCTTAGAGTCCAGGTGGTTATTTATTAATGTAAATTGAACAATATATAAACCTTATAGTACTGAATCCTAATCTGCTTATTTATTTCTATAACTACGTTCCTATAGTCATTATCCTGTGTCAATTATTTGTTGATATATAATAGCAATTAACTGACAACTGGATATGATTACTCTAAAAAATAGACTGGTAAGTTTCAACCAAGTTCCATGGTTTTCTGGGCACGAATTACCAACTAGGTTTAAAGGTGATTGAGATTGAATCAGCGGAGGAAGTTATAACCGGAATGGCGCTTTAGATTAGCAATCGGTAATCGATAGTGCTAACGGCGCCGTGCCCTAAACTTGTTGTTAGAAAGCATAAATGCATCGTTGCAGTGCAGGATTAGACATCCCGACGTGCAAAACACCGGCACCGCGATCGAATAATTGCGGTTGACGGCTTATGTTTTTTTCGCGGCTTTTTTCTTCTTGGTGGCTTTTTTCTTTTTAGCCGCTTTTTTCTTAGCAGCTTTCTTCTTTTTAGGCGCTTTCATTTCCGGTTTTTCTATGACCCATTTGCCATCCCGGTAATGCGCATTCCAGCCGGTCGCTTTACCTTCCACTTCGGTCATCAAATATTGTTCTTTGTTCTTCCTGCTGAATCGAACAATGGTAGGATTACCATCGTCATCTTCTACAGGACCGTCAATAAGGTATTTAAACTTGGGATCGAACTCTTCCTTATGCGGTAGAATTTCTTTAAGTTTGGGCGCACGCGTTTCACGTGATCTCGGAAATGCAGAAGAAGCGAGAAAGATACCGGCAGCACCATCACGCAAAATAAAATAACCTTCGGTTTTCTCGCATGGAAAATCCGGCATATGGATGGGATCAGCCTTCGGCGGTGCAGGTTCACCACTGCGTAATAATTTGCGAGTGTTTTTACATTCCTCATTGGTGCAATCAAAATACTTGCCGAAGCGGCCAGTCTTTAATTGCATATCCGCTCCGCACTTATCACATTCTAAAATCGGTCCATCATAACCCTTGATGCGGAACTTGCCATACTCGATTTCTACGCCATCACAATCGGGACTGTCGCTGCAGACATGCAGTTTGCGATCTTCATCGATCAGGTAGTTATTCATGGCAACACCGCATTTCGGACAGCGATGCTTGTCGCGCAATAACTTGGCTTCACCTTCTTCGTCTTCATCAACGTTAACGGCTTCTTCACCAGGTATGAGGTTAATTGTCGATTTGCAACGCTCTTTCGGTGGTAAGTTATAACCTTCACACCCCAGAAAAACCCCGGTGGAGCCAACACGTATCATCATGTTACGTTCACAGGTGGGACATTTTACATCGGTGATGATAGGGTCGTTACTGCGCATACCATTTTCATCTTTATCCGCCTGCTCCAGTTTTTCCTTGAATTCAGCGTAAAAAGAATCCAGTGTTTTTTCCCAATTATTATGTCCCTCTGCGATGGAGTCCAGTTTTTCTTCCATGCCGGCAGTAAAACCATAGTCCATAAGCTCGCTGAACGATTCTGAAAGGCGGTCAGTAACCACTTCACCAATTTTGTTGGCATGAAAACGGCGTTTTTCCACGGTGACATAACCACGATCCTGTATTGTGGAAATGATGGCAGCATACGTTGACGGCCGTCCAATGCCACGTTTTTCCAGTTCCTTAACCAGGCTGGCTTCAGTGTAGCGGGGAGGTGGCTTGGTGAAGTGTTGCGATGGGTCAATGTTTAGCAACGTTAGCTCATCGTTTATGTTTACTTCTGGAAGAATAACATCATCACTGCCTTTGGATGTTGGTCTGAGCACCCTGGTCCAACCATCAAACACAACAGTGCGACCCTTGATTCGTAATTCGTAGTCTTCTGCGGTAACAGTTAGTGTGGTGACGTCAAATTTTGCCGGTGTCATCTGACAGGATACAAATTGGCGCCAGATCAGTTCGTATAATTTCACTGCATCTGCATCGACCTTTTGCAGATCTGAAATCATCACATTGACATCGGATGGTCGAATAGCTTCGTGGGCTTCCTGTGCACCTTCGCGACTGCTGTAAGAAATTGGTTTTTCCGGTAAGTAGGGTTTGCCATATTTGTTTTTAATGTATTCCCGGCATGCGTCAACTGCTTCTGTGCTGAGGTTTGTGGAATCAGTACGCATGTAAGTAATGTACCCAGCTTCGTATAAGCGTTGTGCCATCAGCATGGTTTTCTTCACACCAAATCCCAGGCGAGTGCTGGCACTTTGTTGCAGAGTAGAAGTTATAAATGGTGCCCTGGGCCTGCTGCTGGACGGTTTGGTTTCCCGATTACTGACAATATATTTTGCCTTTTCCAGTACCGCTAGCGCCAGGTCGGTTTGTTCCTTGTTACCAGGACGAAATTCCTTGTCTTGATGCTTTACTACCTGCATGCGCAGGTCTTCATCACCTTTAGGTGGTTTGAGCTCGCAATAAACTTCCCAGTATTCTTCCGGATCAAAAGCGTTGATCTCTCGTTCCCGCTCTACGATGAGTTTTACAGCGACGGATTGCACTCGGCCAGCGGATAGTCCCCGGGCAATTTTTTTCCATAACAGGGGCGATACCATATATCCCACGACGCGATCCAGAAAACGGCGTGTCTGTTGCGCATTAACCTGATCAAGGTTTAAGTCAGATGGTTCGGCAAACGCGTGTTCAATGGCTTTTTTAGTTATTTCATTAAATACCACACGCTTGAAATTACCATGATCGCCACCGATGGCTTCTCGCAAATGCCAGGCGATGGCTTCTCCTTCGCGATCCAGGTCAGTGGCCAGGTAAATTGCATCTGCATCTTTGGCAAGTTTCTTCAATTCGGATATAACTTTTTCCTTGCCGGGCATGATTTCATACTGTGGATTCCAGCCGTTTTCCGGATCAATACCCATACGCTTGATTAAAGACTCACGGGCACGCACTTTCTTGCGCGCTTCGCGTTCTTCCTTGGGGAGTTTTCGAGATTCGGCGGCAAGTTTTGCCCGTTCAGAAGGCGTTAACTTTGATTTGCCGCTGTCGCTGCCACTGGTCGGTAAATCCCGAATGTGGCCAATACTGGATTTGACGACGTAATCTTTACCCAAATATTTATTAATTGTCTTGGCCTTGGCGGGCGATTCGACAATGACTAAGGATTTTCCCATGTATTTTTCTTTAAAAACAATAAGTTATGTTATTTGTCCAACTAATTGAAATATCTCATGTTATTAGAAATACGATTTAGTTGGCCCAGTGTCAAGGTGCGCAAGCATAATTAGCACCAAAAAAACTTCTTTTCGGCAAATTTTGCACAATATTAACCCCTAATTTATATGGGGTATTTAGCAGTATTGGCTAAAAGTTGGGTGCTATATATAGTAGCGCGAGTCCAAATTCAAGACGCGAACACCCTGGTGCGGATTTTTCGAAGCAAGACTGGAAGCTAGGATTTTGGTTGCGTTGCTGCAGATTCGCGCTCTATAAATGATTCAATGACGGACACTGGAACGGCACCTGCTTGAGCACCCAGAAGCTCGCCACTGGGTGTATAAACCATAAAACTTGGCGTGCCTACCCAGGTTCCCCCTGTGAGTTCCTGATACATCGACGCCACATTCTCAGGTTCGCCGATCAAGCTGGGAAAATTAATGTTGTGGCGTTTAAGAAACTCCCTGGCTTCATTTTTTTTTGTTTGGCCATCAAGGGAAATTCCCAATACCTGCGCATCCTTGCCTTTGTGTTGTTTGTGGAAATTGACATACTGGTGTGCTTCCTGGTTACACACATGACAATCCGAAGCCCAGAGCATGACAACTAGCCATTTACCCTTGCCAGTGTAGTCGGCAACGCTTTTCTGGTTGCCGTTGAAGTCATCAAATTTTTCTCCTGCATAGCTGGTTGTTGAAAATAGTAGAACCAAAAATGCAATATTTTTTAACAAGTTACGCATCATATTATCCGTCATCACTAATTGTTTTATGGTTGAATGAATGTCTTTGCTCTTTTTATTGGATACAGAAGCTGCCGTAATGTTACAGAGACTGGTGTGTCTGTCGAATGCCAATTTTTGGGAACGCATGAATTTTACGAAAAGTGCATATGTCTGCTATTTACATCCAGGGTTTCAGCAAAATACTGCTTCAGAAACTCGTCAAAGCCAAGTGTATCACTTGCCTCCATGTGTGATTGATCTGCTAATGACTTATTTGCGGCTGCTATGAAAAACTGTAACTGTTCCTCACTGATTTTAACAGACTCGAAATAACGCGCATGTTGCTGCGCATAGCGCATGGAATAGGGGAAAAACGGTTCATTATTGTCGTGCATTTCCTGAAGGATTCTTGCCGATGGTGTTAAATCAGGGTTTTCTACCATTTGATAATATTCCTTTAACGCTGACGTGTAAGGGGAATGAAGCTGTGTCTGATCCAGCAGCTCACAGACACTAACCATGGCTCGAAAAATCTCAGTAGCCCAGGTAGAAAGTAAAATCGGTTTGCCATTTCGTTGTAACTTTAAACCGGGTTCGCGTCCATGGTGCGCAGTGCTGCTCTGGTTGTGGTCGATTTCCCTGCGCTCTTCAGCGTTTATGGTGGGGCTTTCGTGTAGCAAACAAAACACCAGAAAAGCTTCCAGGAAATATAATTGTGATTCGCTGATGCCTAATGGTTCCAGCACATTGATATCGAGGGAACGCAGTTCAATATATTCAACGCCGCGTTGCGCGAGGGCAACGGTCGGTTTTTCATAGGTGCCAGTGATTTGTTTGGGACGGATGGTGCTGTAATATTCATTTTCTATCTGTAGCAAATTCGCGTTTAATTGCTGGAATTCATTGTTGGTTTTTACCCCAATTTTTTCGTATGCCGGGGATGGTGTCTCAATAGCGTGTTTTAAGCATTTGATGTAAGACGACAAGCTGTCGTAATTTGCTTTGATTCCCGTTTTACCTTCCTTGTAATTTTGGTAACCGATATCGCTAAGACGTAATGAAGTTGCGTAAGGATGATGAAAGGTGTATTCATCAAAAGGTTCCAGAATTTTTTCGATACCGTCCATAAAGCTTCGGCAAACAGCTGGCGAAGCACCAAACAGGTAAGGTACCAACCAGCCGAAGCGTTGCAGGTTACGAATTAATTTAAAATAGGATTCAGAAATAAAATCCTGTGGATTTTGGGAGTCCTTTTCCATTTCCTGGTAAGTAGACCAGAAGGATTTCGGCAGGGAATAATTGTAATGAACGCCAGCGATAACCTGCATCATTTTACCGTAACGATGCCCCAGGCCGCGTCGATAAACAGTTTTCATCGTGCCGGCATTGGACGAACCGTATTGTGCGACAGGGATATTTTCTTCGCCCGCCAGTACGCATGGCATGCTGGTGCTCCATAAGATTTCTTCATGCAATTGCGAGTAAACAAATTTCTGCGTGTCTCGTAAAAAGTCAAGTACCTGGGTGATTGATTCGAATGGCGGTGTAATAAGTTCTAACAGGGCTTCTGAATAATCTGTAGTGATAAAGGGGTTAGTGAGTGCCGAACCCAGCGAAACAGGGTGAGGGGTGCTGGAAATCTTGCCGTCGGAGGTAACACGCAAACATTCTTTTTCAATGCCAACTTTTCTGCCAGTTACTAAACTGTTGATGTCCGAGTTTTGTAACGCTTTGATACGTTGTTCCAGTTTTTGATACACAATAGGTTCCTGGTTGTTAATGAGGCGCTTTCGCGTCTGAAGAGATGAATATCCAGGCAAAAGCAATTCCATACACGAAGTAGTCAGTAGTTTCGACTAAGGGGCTATCGACAAAAACGGCGTTTTCCAGGTTGTCATATCGCGCAAAGAGCCCGATGAAGTATTTTTTGGTATTCCTGGCGATCGATACAGTAACCCGGCTGCCACTATAGCCCGAATCGGCCTGATATGCCTGGCGTTCGGGCGTAACGTAAACAGAATCAACTTCGTAAAAATAGTTATGGTACTTGCTTCCTGCGAAGATAGGACCGATGCTGGCGCTATAACGCATTAATCCGCCAAATTGTCGCACTTTTATCCTGTAATTGATATAGGGTGAAAAGGTCCAGCCCTGGTACTGCAGGAGTGGGTCGCCAACAGAAAATACAAAGCGGTAAGGAATTTTAAACCAAAATGTATTATCTTTTTTCTCCGACTGCCAAAGTTTATATTCCAGTTCAGGGCCAATCTCAAATAATAAATCAAGGCTTGGCATTCCGGCTCTTGCGCTATCGTCTGTCTTGGGTACCGGTAAGCTGCCTGCAAGGCTGATATCGAGATTAAGCCGTTCGCTTTTAAATATTTTTCCAGTGATGCCTTCTTCTCTATCAACCTTAAAAATGTCCCCACGGTAAATCGCATAGGGAAAGGGGAGTGCAAAATCCACTCTTGTTTTTGAGCCCCTGTAATGCGGTGCATTCAATGCGCCCAGGCCTACTCCAAGTTCCCACACGGGAAGATGTCCCGCATCACTGATTTTTGTGAAAAAAAGGCCATTGACGAGCAATAGCAGCGAAATAGACAGCTTATATGTGGATACATGTTTGGTGTGAGGGTGATTATTAAGCATTGCCTGTGTTGTGCTTTACGTCGGGAACGTCTAGTTTAATGGTATTATCGCGCGCAGGAAACCGGGCCCAACGGGAAAATTATGAAAGGTGTTATTCTGGATTTAAAATCTATCGATAATGGGGATATAGACCTGTCTGTACTCAAAACGGTGGTCAGTGATTGGCAATATCATGACAATACTGATGATGCAGATGTGATTTCACGTATTAAGAATGCCGATATTGTCATTTCCAATAAAGTAAATCTGACAAACCGTCATCTTGGTCAGGCGTCACAATTGAAGCTCATTTGTATCGCAGCGACAGGAACCAATAATGTTGACCTTGATGCAGCATTCAACGCCGGTATCAGAGTTACTAATGTAACCAACTACGCTACACCATCTGTTGTGCAACATGTGTTTTGTTTGGTGCTGGCATTGACACGGAAGTTGAATCAATATCAAACGGCGATTCGAGAAGGTAATTGGCAAAAAAGTCCTTTCTTCTGCCTGCTGGATTATCCAATCAGCGAACTGGCAGGGAAAACCCTGGGTATTATTGGTTATGGAGTGCTGGGCAGTGCGGTGGCGAAGGTGGGTGAAGCTTTTGGTATGCAGGTGCTGGTTGCAGCCAGGAAAGGAACCAGGCCGCAAGATGGCAGAGTTTCGCTGGAAGAGTTGCTGGCACAATCCGATGTTGTCAGTTTGCATTGCCCGCTCACGTCAGACACCAGGAACTTAATCAGCGTAAAAGAGTTTGCTTTGATGAAATCAACTGCGCTACTTATTAATACTGCACGTGGTGGCATTGTTGATGAAAGTGCGTTGCTTAATGCAATTCTATCGCAATCTATTGCCGGTGCGGGTATAGACGTACTGAGCGAGGAGCCGCCAAAGCATGGCAATCCCCTGCTTGATACGCGATTACCCAACCTGATCGTGACGCCACATATTGCATGGGCCAGTGTTGAATCACGACAGCGAGTAATTAATGAAATCGCGGAAAATATCGTGGCTTTTCAAAACGGCGAGCGACGTAATGTTGTTTGTTAAAGTATCGTGCAGATCAGTTTTTAATGGGGATGCTGAACCAGAATGTCGCGCCGCTGTCAGGGTTGTTACGTGCACCAATTTTCCCCTTATGTAGTTCTATAAACTGCTTGGACATTGATAATCCAATACCACTACTGGTTTCGCCACCAGTTGGTACACTACTTAACTTGGCATACCGGGTAAAAAGCTTTTTCATATCGCTTTCTGTTAATCCGGGTCCGCCATCGCAGACTTCAGCATAAACGAAATTTTCGTCTGCGCGCGTGCGCACCGTTGTCGTGGTTTCCCTTTGACTGAATTTCATGGCATTTCCAATAAGATTATCCAGCACTTGCGACAGCCGAAACTCGTCAGCTTCAATCGAAGGTAAATCCTCGGCAAGTTCTTTTTTGAGTTTTACGCCTTTTTTACGCGCATAACTTTCGTTTAGTTGTAGCGATTTATCAACAATGTCATTTAGCGCAATGTGTTTGTATTTTGGCTCCGGGGTACTTGCCTGCGAGGACTCGGTATTTAGAAATCCTGCAATCACCTGCTGCATGTTATCCCCGGTTCGAGTAATGAGATCCATCAGCACGGGGGCATCATCTGTCACAAGCTCGCCGGGGGATAAAGTCTTTTTGAGCTCTGAGGCGATGTCCATCATAACGATCAACGGTTTTTTCAGGTCATGGCTGGCAAAACGAACAAATTCGTCCTTCAACGCGGCGAGGTCTTTTAGTGCCAGCTGCGTTTTTATCCTCGCCAGGGCGACCGAAACATTCAGGGGTTTTGTTAAATAATCATTGGCGCCGAGTTGAAGTGCTTTTATTACGCTCTCTTCCAGGTCGTCGGCAGTCACCATAATGACCGGCAGGCTGATGAGAGTATGTTGTTTACGGATTTCTTCGAGAGTTTCCAGCCCACTGATTCCCGGCATCATTATGTCGAGCAACACCAGGTCGAAGGAAGTAGCCTCGATAAGATCCAGGGCTTCATAGCCGCTTTCAGCGAGTTCAACCTTGTAGCCGGCACGTTTGAACTGCAATGCCATTAATTGTCGATTCATCTCATTGTCGTCGACGATGAGGAGGCTGTAGTCCGTGTTTTGTTCGGTATTTGTAGAGTCCATATTACAAACTGAGGCTGTTTAATTTTGATTTCAAATTAACTATTTGATAATTCATAATAATTAATTCCTTGTGCTGTCTGTTTTGTGCACACGGGTTGATGAAAAATACGGATTTTCGTTAGAAATAACGGCAATTTGGTGATTTTTCTTGAATAGTTTCAGGTTGAGGCCTGGTCTGGTTTTGCCTTAACAGGATGCATGTCGGATCTTTAATGATTATTGTGCCGGTTATGATTAGCGACTTATTCGATTTCCGACGCGTCTTCATAGCAATTAATTGCTACACTAGCAGTTTTTCCAGCAACCTAGATTTTGATATAAAGGAATTTCCATGCAATTAACTGTGTACATTGACGAAACCACCAAAACTCTCGATTTGCCGGATGACATTGTGCAGGAGGGCGAAGACTTTTTTCAGAAAATGGACAGCGACATGGATCAGGGCTGGCAAATGAGTCGCTCATGGGTAGACAATCCCAATTCCGAAGAGCGGTGTCAGATTGCGGCAAATAAAATGTTGAATGCTATTAGTTCTGAAAACGAAACATTATTGATGTTGATGGCAGGTTATATTAAGTCGCGTCGCCCGGATATTATTGGTGTTCGCATTGATACCGCGGGTGATATGACAGAAACCGAGTTATTAACCCAATTATAATTTTGTGATTATCCCGCTACTACCTTGTTTTGCGAAACTATTTGTTGCGACAGTTATTCCGATATATCAATTGAGTTAAGACAGTTATCCATGTCATTTGTCGAGATGGGGAACGGCAAGGCCGTGCATTGCTCGTTCTGCGCTTTTACTTTTTCAAAATGTGCCAAATCAGCTTGATGGACTAATGCGATCAGCTTTGCATTGGGTGAGAAATTTTCTGCCGCAGCGAGCAAAGACTCAAAATTACTCAGTTGCGAACCGTAAGTCGGTGCGTACACAAACTCCGCTACAATGACTGCTGGCGATAATTGCTTTACCAGAGCAAGCGCCTTGCGCAACGTTTTACAGGAAGTGACCTGGTAGCCATGTTGTTCATATAGCGCGGTAAAGTCCGGGTATCCGCCAAATGCTATCACGTGCAACAACTGTTTCCGTTTGCTCATGACCTGGTTATTGAAAATAATTCGTGAAATGACGTTCTTGTTTCGGGTGCAGGTAACAAGTTAGTGGTAAATAGTTACGCCGCTTTTCCACAACATTTTTTGTATTTTTTTCCGCTGCCGCATGGGCAGGGATCGTTACGGCCTACTTTTAAGTGGGCTGTTTTCTGGGGTTTGATGGCGGTGCCGTCGACATAATACCAACGACCGTCTTCTTTGATGAAATCGCTGGACTCATCCAGACCGCCGGCCTCACCCTTGACTCGGCAACGGGCGCGAAACTCCACAACGCCACGCTCGTCATTTGGCCCGCCTTCCTCGGTGCTTAATATCTGTAATCCCGTCCATTCCACATTAGGGTCTTCAGCGGGCGTGGGATCATCCGGCCGGGTGGAGGAATGCCAGGTGTCGATAATGTATTGATTGTTTTGCTGGCTATAGGCCACATACCTCGAGCGCATTAAGGCTTCCGCGGTGGGTGGAAATTCAGCACCGGAAATAAAGGGTTCACA
>NZ_CDLKIE010000270.1:0-5487 GCF_975902315.1 Kaarinaea lacus
ACACTTTTTATGGTGGTGTACGAATTCAATGGGATCTTCAATCGTAATGATGTGACCCGTACTGTTTGAATTGCGGTAGTCAATCAGGGCAGCCAGGGATGTGGATTTACCAGAACCAGTGCCACCAACGAACAGGATTAGCCCACGTTTTTGCATGATGACTTTTTTCAGAATCGGTGGAAGTCCCAGTTCCTCAGCCTTGGGGATTTGTACTTTGATGTTACGGATAACCATGGCAACCTGGTTGCGTTGCTGGAAAACGTTGACACGGAATCGGCCTATACCGGGTGCGGAGTGGGCCAGATTCATTTCCGGCTTTTCTTCAAATTCCTCAATTTGTTCCTCGTTCATTAGCTCGTAGGCTAAATCCTTAACCCGTCCGGCAGGCATCGTGCCTTTTTCTATCGGTTTGAGGATACCCTGGATTTTGGCGCTCACCGCCGCGCCTGTCGTAAAATACAGGTCTGACGCGTCGTATTTCACCATTAACTTCAGGTAATCATTCATATCCATGGGTAAAACTCCGATAACTTATTGATTTATATATTAATAAAATATGGTTTGCTCATAAATACATCGGTCGAATGCAATGATTCTTTAGTGATCTGCTTGGCGAAAGTGGGGGATATTTGTTGCCGTTAGTGGTAAATTGCCGCGATCAATACAAAACAATAAAAACAGATT
Organism: Kaarinaea lacus; assembly: GCF_975902315.1. Classification (NCBI taxonomy): domain Bacteria; kingdom Bacillati; phylum Cyanobacteriota; class Cyanophyceae; order Nostocales; family Nodulariaceae; genus Kaarinaea; species Kaarinaea lacus. The sequence continues at coordinate 685 of NZ_CDLKIE010000270.1, forward strand.
TGTGGCATTTGTGTGCCGTGTATCTGACTCGTAGCCGTGTATCTGGCTCGTAATCTGACTCGTAATTGTTAAGTGGTTAGCCAATGGATTTCTTATCGCGATACCCTGATTCCGTACAACAGCGCTTGAAGAGGGAGTGGGATGCTTTCGAGAATGGCCTGTCAGATGAAGAGTGGATCAATTCCCATCTTGCGGAACACAAGCAGGATCTCTTTCGTGTTTGGGGTTCGAGTGAATTTATAGCCAGGCAATGCGTTAGCCATCCAGCATTATTGGTGGATTTGGTCAATTCCAATGACTTATTCAGGCGCTATCCGGACGGATATTTCACCCATACGCTTCGACATCAAATAGCGCATGTCGCTACTGAAGCTGAATTACAACAACGCTTAAGACAGTTTCGTAACCGGGAAATGGTGCGCATCGCCTGGCGTGATATATGTGGCCAGGCAGACCTGGTGCAAACCATGTTCGATTTATCAAGCCTGGCAGATGCCTGTATCGCGGAAAGTTTACATTGCCTGCATCACTGGCTGGTTAAAGAGCTTGGCCAGCCGGAGGACAGCAATGGAAATAGCCAGCGTATGATCGTTTTGGCGATGGGCAAATTAGGGGCGTACGAACTCAATTATTCCTCCGATATCGATTTAATTTTTGCTTATCCGCAAGCGGGTGAAACCCGAAATACCGGCCGTACAGTCAGTAACGAACAGTTTTTTACTCGCTTAAGTAAACAATTGATTGCCTCTCTGGATTTACGCACTGGTGATGGATTTGTATTTCGCGTTGATATGAGATTACGTCCTTTTGGTGAAAGCGGACCGCTGGTGGTTAGTCTGGAAGCGTTGGAAAATTATTACCAGTCTCATGGGCGCGAGTGGGAACGTTATGCATTCATTAAGGCCAGGGTGGTGACAGGGGATCCTGGGCCCAGCAATGAACTTGTACAGATGTTGCGACCTTTTGTTTATCGCCGCTATCTGGATTACGGTGCCTATGAATCCTTGCGGGAAATGAAGCAGCTTATTGTTGCTGAAGTTGAGCGTAAAGGCTTGGGCGATAATGTTAAGCTCGGTGCAGGTGGTATTCGGGAAATTGAGTTTATCGGTCAGGCTTTTCAATTAATCCGTGGCGGACGCGATCCAGAATTACAGCAAAAACAGATTCTCCATACTTTAGATGTGTTGTGTGAAAAACAACAGTTACCGTCGTTCGTGGTGGAGGAGTTAAAAACAGCTTACCAGTTCCTGCGAACTACCGAACATCGTTTGCAGCAGGTTCGTGACGCGCAGACTCATCAATTACCCAGCGATTCTGATGAACAGCTATGTTTAGCGTTATCGATGGGCTTTCATTCCTGGGCTGACTTTTATAACCAGTTACAGGTTCATCGCCAACGGGTGCGTAATCATTTTGACCAGGTGTTTGAATCACCACAAATTTCCCAGTCTGATGAAGTGGATAATTCTTTACAGTTAAAACAGCTGTGGCTACAAAAGCTGGATAATGACAAGGCAAAAGAACTGTTAGGGGAGGCAGGTTATGAACACCCTGCATCAGTACTGGAGCTGCTGGTAAAACTGGGCTCGACATCCAGTACTCGATCCCTTTCACGTATAGGCCGGCAGCGGCTTGATGCGCTTATGCCATTGGTGCTTGCTGCTGTTGCGCCTTGTAAGGATTCCCATGACGTATTAAGACGGATTCTTGAATTAATTCAGGCGATTGCCAGGCGATCCAGTTATCTGGCGTTATTGTTGGAAAATCCCATGGCTTTGTCGCAACTCATTAAACTGTTTGCGGCTAGTCCATGGATAGCGCATCAGCTAAAACAGCATCCTCTTTTGTTGGACGAGCTACTGGACCCGCGCACCTTGTACCAGCCGCCTTCGCGACAGGAACTGGAGCAGGATTTGTCCAACCGTCTGGCGCATATTGATGCCCAAGATCTTGAACAGCAGATGGATGTGTTGCGACATTTCAAGCAAGCAAATGTGTTACGAGTTGCTGCGGCGGATATATCCGGTGCCGTACCATTGATGGTGGTTAGCGATCATTTAACTTATATTGCCGAAATTGTCGTAAACAGGGCCATGGAAATGGCGTGGTATCACATGGTGGAGCGCCATGGAACGCCGGGTAGTGGAAAGGAACATGACAGCAGGCAGCACTTTGCCGTCGTTGCCTACGGAAAACTGGGTGGAATTGAACTGAGTTATAGCTCCGATCTTGATTTAGTGTTTTTATATGACGCCGATCCTAATAAAGTTACCCGTGGTAAAAAATCCATAGCCAACGCGGTGTTTTACGCCCGCCTGGGTCAGCGTTTGATCCATATTCTTACCGCATTCACCCCTGCAGGAAATCTGTATGAGGTGGATATGCGCTTGCGGCCCAGCGGTGATTCGGGCTTGCTGGTCACCCATATTGACAGTTTCAGGGACTATCAAACGAAAAAAGCCTGGACCTGGGAACATCAGGCGCTGGTCCGTGCCAGGCCGGTCGCCGGTGATGCGCAAGTGATTGCCCGGTTTGACGAGATGCGCAAACAGGTGCTGATGCAGCAGCGTGACCGGAACCGGTTGCGAAAAGACGTGGTTGAGATGCGGGAAAAAATGCGCAAGGAATTGCTGCGCAGTGAAAAAGGATTTTTTGACCTGAAGCAGGGCGAAGGAGGTATCACTGATATTGAATTTATGGTCCAATATATGGTTCTTGCCTGGTCGACAAGTTATGATAATTTGTTAACTTATAGCGATAATATACGCATTCTGGACGCGATTGCTGAAAATGGGCTGTTTAGTGCGGAAGAATGTCGGGATCTGGCGGATAGTTATCGGGCATTCAGGTCGGACATTCACAAAATAGCGCTTCAGGAACAACCAGCAATAGTAGACGAAAAAACAGTGGCTAAACGACGTGCCCGGGTACGTGAAATTTGGCAAAAATACTTGCTGAACAGTGAAAATTAGTCGGTTAATCAATTTTTAAAGTTTGTTGAGGAGAAGAAGTATGTCGTTAGATGACCGCGATGGCGTCATCTGGATGGATGGGGAATTTGTGCCATGGCGTGAAGCCAAGGTTCATGTACTGACGCATACCCTGCACTATGGTATGGGCGTTTTTGAAGGTGTGCGAGCCTATAGAGCGGAGCAGGGTACCTGTATTTTCCGTTTAAAGGAACATACGGATCGTTTGTTTCGGTCCGCGCACATTATGAATATGCCAGTACCGTTTGATAAAGAAACGATCAATGAAGCACAGCGGGCGGCGGTACGAGAGAATAATCTGGAAACAGCCTATTTACGCCCCATGTTTTTTTATGGATCAGAAGGATTAGGACTACGCGCAGATAATTTGAAAGTCCACGCCATGGTAGCGGCATGGTCATGGGGTTCCTATTTGGGGGCTGATGGTCTGGAGAAAGGTATTCGTATCCGAACTTCATCCTTTACACGACATCACGTTAATATATCCATGTGTAAGGCTAAGGCCAATGGGCATTACATCAATTCCATGCTGGCGCTGCAGGAAGCGCTTAGTTGCGGTTATGATGAAGCCCTGTTGCTGGACACAGAAGGTTATGTTGCCGAAGGCAGCGGTGAAAATATTTTTATTATTCGTGATGGGGTTATCTATACCCCGGAATTAACCTCAGCTCTGGATGGTATTACACGCGACACGATATTCCGTTTGGCCGATGAGTTTGGCATACCGATGAAGGAAAAGCGGATTACGCGTGATGAAGTTTATGTGGCGGACGAAGCGTTTTTTACCGGAACCGCTGCGGAAGTGACGCCGATTCGTGAACTGGACAATCGTATGATCGGTAACGGTAGTCGCGGACCGATCACGGAAAAGTTGCAGTCAGCCTATTTTGATCTGGTGCATGGCCGGGGTGGGAAACATCCGGAATGGTTAACACCTGTAGCATAGATAAAAAATAATTGGAGTAAACTGGAGAATGCGAGAATGAGTGATACGCAAGGGACAAATTCTAACAATGAAAAAGTAGCCAATGCTCAGCAAAAATATGAAATTACGAAAGATGATTTGCCATTGCATTGTCCCATGGAAGGTATGAGCTTGTGGAATTCGCATCCGCGGGTTTATATACCCATGGATGACGGGCATGGAAAGTGTCCTTATTGTGGAGCTGAGTATAATTTGAAAGATTAAAGTGGATGGTCGAGAATCTCACTTTATAGTGAAAATTCGAGTCCATTGTCTTGATTACTATTTTGTAAATTTAATGCTACTTAAGAATCAGAATTGCCTGGATTAAAAGCCTGCGATTAAAACCAGTGTTGACTGTTTTCACAAAGCACTACTGACAACTCCAATGTATTCAGAAAACTTCACGTAATTTATGGTTAATAAGGTTGCCAGAAAAGGGAATACGGCAATTATTTGTCTGTCGCCATACAGTGGTGGTATGGAGATGGATGCAATAAAGCTGGCACGACTTTTATGCAATGATGTGCAAGTAACCTTGTTTGCCAAATCAGATCATTATATTGCGAAATATTATAATGAACATATGCAGAACAGTGCTATTTCGTTGGAAACAGTTGATTTTAACTCCGCGTTTAGTTATTCGATTATTCGCAAGACACGCAAAGTCATTAATGCCAGACAAATTAAAAACGTGATCTTTTTTGGCGCTTCGGAACTGCGCTCGTTGTATTTTGCTTTCCTGGGCTATGATTTGAATGTGATTGTGCGACATGGAACCACCAAAACCCGACCAAAGAAAGACTGGTTGCACCGATTGATTTACCGTTGTGTAGACTGCCATGTAGC
>NZ_CDLKIE010000271.1:0-6241 GCF_975902315.1 Kaarinaea lacus
CACCCAAACTGTGTCCCGCCAACACAACGGGCTGCGTGCCTTGTTTTTCGTTCCACACTCGCCAGGCTGCAACACTGGCAGCTAACAAAGCAGGTTGTGTATTTTGGGTTTCATTGAGCTTATCCTCGGGACCATTTTGCACCAATTGCCAAAGGTCATAACCAAGTACGTCCGATGCACTCGCGAAAGTTTGTTGTACGACAGGATAGACCTCAGCTAAAGAATCCAGCATTCCTAATGATTGTGAACCCTGACCGGGAAATATAAAACCCAATGACATATCAAGTTATCCTCGAATCTTTAAAATAAAGTTATTGTGATCGGTATTAATGCAGTAATCTGGCTAAGAGTTTTCGGAAATTTATTATAATAGTTAACACATATTTAATATTTAATGAGTGTTGATCCCCAGGTGAAACCGCCGCCAAAAGCTTCACACAACAAAATATCACCACGCTTGATTCGCCCATCTCTTACCGCTACATCAAGCGCCAACGGAACCGATGCAGCGGATGTATTGCCATGCTCCTGTACGGTAACTACCACCTGGTCCATGGACATTTTTAATTTTTTTGCCGTAGCGGCAATGATACGGATATTCGCCTGATGAGGTACCAGCCAGTTGATATCTGTTTTTTGCAGATTATTCTTCGCCAAAGTTTCATCAACAATACGGCCCAGTGTTCTCACAGCCATTTTGAACACTTCATTACCCTGCATGTTGATATAAGCACTGCCTTCTTTAACCCGGTCATAACCATTGGAAATACCATAGGGCACCGTTAGTAACTGTTCATAACTGCCATCAGCATGTAAGTGTGATGACATTATTCCAGGTTCATCACTGGCCTGTAACACCACCGCGCCAGCGCCATCACCGAACAATACGCAGGTGCCACGATCCGTCCAGTCGACGATACGGGACATGGTTTCAGCACCAACAACCAGGGCATTTTTTGATATACCACTGCGAATAAACTGGTCAGCCACCCCAACGGCATACACAAAACCGGTACAGACAGCCTGAATATCAAATGCGGGACAACCGTGTATATCCAGGCGCGCCTGCAGCAAACATGCAGTACTGGGAAAAACCTGGTCAGGCGTAGTCGTCGCGACAATAATAAGATCTATATCTGAGGTACTAATACCAGCCGCTTCGATGGCCCGGCGAGATGCAGCTTCCGCCAGGTCACAGGTCGTCTCACCATCAATAACTATATGGCGTTTTTTAATACCGGTTCTTTCCGTGATCCACTGATCAGAAGTATCAACCATTTTTTCCAAATCATGATTGGTTAATACTTTCTCCGGTAAGTAACCGCCGGTCCCTGCAATTCTCGAATAGGTCAAACGGCTTGCCTCTCTGATAAAAAGTGTTCCAACTGTTGACGAATTTTCTGGGGCACGTTCTTTTGTACTTCCAGCTTGGCTTCCTTTAACGCACAAGCAAGAGACAGCACATCAGCACCACCATGGCTTTTAACAACAATTCCCTGTAAGCCCAGCAGACTGGCCCCATTGTATCGACGAGGATCAATTCTCTTTCTAAATGCCTTCAGGACGGGCATAGCAATGATTCCTGCCAGCATGGTTAGCAAGTTGCGCTTAAACTCCTGCGTCATGTAATGGCGAATTAATTGCGCTACACCTTCAGTAGTTTTAAGCGCAACATTACCTACAAAACCATCGCATACGACTACATCAACGGTACCTTTGTAAATATCATCGCCTTCAACATAACCTACATAATTCAAATCAGAACTTTCAAGCAAGCGCGCTGCTTCCTTAACACGTTCATTACCTTTAATTTCTTCTTCACCTATATTCAACAATCCAACGGTCGGCGCATCAATATTCTCCACGGCACTGACCAATACTGATCCCATCACCGCAAATTCAAGCAGGTTTTCCGCACTGGTATCGACATTGGCCCCCATATCCAGTACATGAGTATGCCCTTTGATGGTCGGCAGTGTTACGGTGATAGCCGGACGATCAACACCGCTAATCATTTTTAGCACAAAGCGACCAGTTGCCATTAACGCACCCGTATTACCGGCACTTACGCAGGAATCTGCTGTACCATCTTTAACAAGGTTAATCGCCACGCGCATGGAAGAGTCTTTTTTATTACGTAATGCATAAGAAGGCAGATCATGCATCTCAACTTTTTGACTTGCATGTTGAATGGAAACGCGTTCACCAACCATTGCATTAGACTTGTTTAACTCAGCAGTGATTTCATCCTGATCCCCTACCAAAATGATTTTTATTTCAGGATCTTCGTTTATGGCAGATAGCGCCGCGGGTACAGTAACATGAGGGCCGTGATCGCCTCCCATAGCGTCAAGCGCAATTGTGATAGGTTTTTCCATAAGTGCGGGTATAAATAATGTGTTTGCGTTGTTAGCAACAACGTAATCCGAAATGGATTAGCTTAGAACAAACCGATTCTAGAACCGATACAAATAGAAAGAACGCCAGGCATAACTACCTGGCGCACAAATTTCTACAGAGAATAAATTATCGTTATTCTTCATCTTTACTGGCGATTACCTGACGTCCACGATAGTAGCCATCGGGGCTAATATGATGACGTCGATGCGTTTCGCCAGTGGTTGGTTCAATAGATAACGTTGGTGCCTTTAAGCCATCATGTGCACGACGCATATTGCGGCGTGAAGGTGACTTTTTGTTTTGTTGCACTGCCATAACAATTCCTCGCTTTTAATAATTACTACAACAATAAATTAATCTTTTTTACGCAGCTTCTCTAAAACTGCAAAAGGATTCTGACGTTCAGTATTACTGTCTGTACCAGATCTCGTAGTTGCATCCTGTACAGATCCACCGTACTGTCCCTCAACCGAACATTGCTCTGGTTCATGTAATGGAACCGCCGGCAATGCCAGAATAATTTCGTCTTCTACGAGCCCTGATAGTGAAGTTTCCTCTTCAACGATCATTGGTTCGTAATGCGAAGGCAAATCTTGTGCCTGCTCCTCTGTCGCTACGAATGCCAAAGACACTTTGGCATTTATCGGCAACTCCATGGCGTTCATACAACGCTGACATTGCATGCTTACCCGGGTGTGAACTTTGCCTTTCACGTAGGCCTGCCCGGTTTCGTCAATAGCGAATGCCAGATCAACCTCCACATTACCAGCGTTACTTGCCAATAACGGGGTCAATCGGTTCATATTTGCTATTGAAAGTTCGCCCTTTAATACTCGCTTATTTTCAGCAAGACGGTAAGGCTCAATAAACTCAGGTAGCCGCTGTGACATAAACGCGCAATAGTATAAGTTATTGTCAATAATGTCAAAATCTCTATCGAGAATTGCTTTTGCACCAGATACTTACGGTGCTATGCTTTGCCATAGCCGCTTGACAGGAAAGTAAAGTTTCCGTAATAGTCGCTAATCAGAATAATTTACCCAGCCAGGTTAACTATTGATCAAAAAGGTTCTTATTGCCAATCGGGGAGAAATCGCAGTCCGAATCGTTCGCGCCTGCGCTGAACTCGGTATTAAATCGGTCGCCGTCTATACAGACGCTGATCGTTATGCGTTGCATATCAAAAAAGCCGACCAGGCCTTCAGCCTGGGACCGGACTCTGTATCGGGCTATCTCAATGCTCATCGAATTGTAAACCTGGCCGTGGCGACCAATTGTGACGCCCTGCACCCTGGTTATGGTTTCTTATCAGAAAATCCTTTGTTAGCAGAAATTTGCGCCAAACGTGGCGTTCGATTCATTGGCCCCGATGCCACCATCATCAATCGTATGGGCAACAAAATCGAGGCCCGTAATGCCATGATTGCTGCCGGTGTCCCGGTGGTGCCAGGCAGTGACGGCAATGTCAAAGATGCCGATGAAGCGCTGAAAATTGCCAACGAGATTGGCTACCCCGTCATGCTGAAAGCAACTGCCGGCGGCGGTGGACGAGGCATCCGGCGCTGCGAAAGCGCTCAGGAATTACCAAACATGTTTGAACGAGTCATCTCGGAAGCCAGCAAGGCCTTTGGCAGCACAGATATTTTTATCGAAAAATGTATTGATAATCCGAGACATATCGAGGCTCAAATACTGGCCGACACCCAGGGCAATACCGTGCATCTTTTTGAGCGAGACTGTTCAATTCAACGCCGCCATCAAAAATTAATAGAAATTGCACCTTCGCCACAGCTCAGCGAAGAACAACGGCAATTGGTGGGTACTCTGGCGGTGAAGGCGGCCCAGGCCGTCGGCTATACCAATGCTGGTACCGTGGAATTCCTGCTCGATGAAAACGAGAATTTCTATTTCATGGAAATGAATACCCGCTTGCAGGTAGAACACACGATCACTGAGCAAATTACGGGTATTGATATTGTCCAGGAACAAATCCGCATCGCCGCGGGTGATTCCTTGAGTTTCAAACAGGAAGACGTACAACGCCGCGGATTTGCCATGCAATTTCGCATCAATGCCGAAGATCCAAAAAATGACTTTCTGCCCAGTTTCGGCCGGGTAACGCGTTACTTTGCCCCTGGCGGTCCCGGGGTGCGTACCGATGCAGCCATTTACACAGGTTATGAAATACCGCCTTTTTATGACTCTATGTGTGCCAAACTTACTGTCTGGGCGCTGGATTGGGAATCTCTATTGAGACGTTCCAGAAGAGCTTTACTGGATATTGGCGTATTTGGCATTAAAACAACCATTCCTTATTATCTGGAGATACTCAAATCGGAAGAATTCCGCTCGGGGCATTTTAATACCAGCTTTGTCGAAGCTCATCCGGAATTAACACAGTATTCGGTACGACCGTCTTCTATGGAAATCGCAACAGCTATTGGGGCTGCCATCGCCGCACATATGGGAAATTAAAAGACTGTTTAAGAGTTCATTATGGCCAAAAAGAAATCATCATCGACGAAAGACGATAAAAAAGTGTATATCACTGATACGGTGTTACGTGATGCTCACCAATCCTTGCTGGCCACCCGAATGCGTACCGAAGACATGCTGCCTATCTGTGAAAAGCTGGATTCCATTGGCTTCTGGTCCCTGGAAGTCTGGGGTGGCGCTACCTTTGATGCCTGCGTACGGTTTTTAAAAGAAGATCCGTGGGAACGATTACGGAAATTGCGCGAAGCTATGCCTAATACGCGCCTGCAAATGTTATTGCGTGGACAAAACCTGTTGGGATACCGGCATTATTCTGATGATGTAGTGCGCGAATTTGTCAAACATGCCGCGGATAATGGCATTGATGTATTCCGGATATTTGATGCGCTTAATGATATTCGCAACATTCAAGTTTCCATTGAAGCCGTTAAAAAACAAAACAAACATGCGCAACCTGCCATTTGCTATACCACGAGTCCAGTCCATACCCTTGAACAATTTGTCAGTTTAGCCAAAGAACTGGAAGGCATGGGCGCTGATAGTATTGCCATCAAAGATATGGCCGGCCTGCTCACACCTAAGGCCGCGGGTGATCTGGTCAAGGCATTGGTCAGTGAATTAAATGTTCCAGTGCAGGTTCATTCACACGCTACTGCAGGTCTGGCCGCTATGTGTCATTTCAAAGCGGTAGAGAATGGCTGTCGTCATATTGATACCGCCATCTCTACGTTATCTGGCGGCACGAGCCACCCACCCACAGAAAGCATGGTCGCGGCATTTAAAGACACCGAATACGACACAGGCCTGGATCTAGTCGCTCTGCAGGAGATTGGTTTCTATTTCAGTGAAGTGCGGAAAAAGTACCATCAATTTGAAAGTGAATTCACCGGACTGGACACCCGGGTTCAGGTAAACCAGGTGCCTGGTGGCATGATCTCCAACCTGTCGAACCAGTTGCGGGAACAAGGTGGCCTCAACCGAATGAACGAAGTGCTGGATGAAATTCCACGGGTACGCAAGGACCTGGGCTATCCCCCCTTAGTGACCCCAACGTCACAAATCGTTGGCACTCAAGCCGTGTTTAATGTGATTACCGATGAACGTTATAAAACGATCACCAACGAAGTAAAATTATACCTCCAGGGTCGTTACGGCAAACCACCCGGTAAAGTCAATGAAGCACTAAGACAACATGCCATTGGCAATGAAGATGTCATCGACTGCCGGCCTGCCGAGTTGTTAAAACCTGAAATGGATAAATTGCGAGACGAAATTGGCAGTCTGGCTGAATCCGATGAAGACGTAATGATCTACGCCATGTTTCCGGAAGTAGGCAAAGAATTCC
>NZ_CDLKIE010000272.1:0-12274 GCF_975902315.1 Kaarinaea lacus
ACCCACTGCCAGACATTCGGATGGAATATTACCCATAACAAAAACACTGGTTGATAGTATCGTTAATAAAAAGTGCAGCAACTATGACATACATGACGCGATATCGTTAATTACTCATCTTGAAAAGATTCCAAAATTGCAAAAGCATAGTCGAATTTATGCCAAACTTTTATTTCTAAAGTCAGACTTACATGTACTGGTTGGCCAGCTAAGTCCGGCGATTGATTTACTCGATACAGTCTATAAACACCAACCACTACCCACCGCCCCCATCAGGCAAGCTTCCCTTCTTGCGTCTGCCGGATTATATAACGACGCCTTGCAGTACCTCGAAAAAGCCAAAACAGCCGCAAAAACAAAAAAGCTTTTGGTTCCTTCTGAACTTCCCAAAATTATTGAATTTGAGGCAAAAATCAGAAATATGGCTAAAATAGATAAGGACGCGCGTAATAATGGCGTGTAGTTTGCAATAACTGTTTGATATGTAGCTACTCGACAGGTAGTTACCTTGCGCCAGAGTGACTTAGCATTTAAAACTTGTTGTTTAATACTTTGAACATAGTTACCTGGCACTTTGCATCAGACGTTAAATCTAGATTCGCATAAACAGTGTGCGGCTAGCTTTTAATAGATTGAATTACTGCTTGTTAATTAATCAACATCACGCATAACAACCATGTCTCAAAACGTCGAAAATACCAGGCAGTCTGTAAGCATTGTGATACCTGCTAAAAATGAAGCAGACAACCTGAAATCGCTACTACCCAAACTCATTGAAGTAATGCCGAACGCAGAAATTATTGTTATTAATGATGGTTCCGATGATGATACGGCTGCAATATGTGCGCAAAATAACATTCAGGTTATATCCCATCCGTATTCCATGGGTAATGGCGCTTCCATTAAAACCGGAGCCAGAATAGCCAACGGAGACATTTTGGTGTTCATGGATGGCGATGGGCAACATGCTCCAGAAGACATACCCAAATTACTTGAAAAAATTGATGAAGGTTATGAGCTGGTCATTGGTGCACGGGAAATAGATACCCATGCCTCCCTGTTGCGCCGTGTGGGGAACAGTTTTTATAACAAGCTGGCATCAATAATGACGGGCAATAAAATTCTGGACCTGACATCGGGATTTCGCGCCACACGAAGCAGACATTTCAGGAAGTTTCTGTATTTGTTACCCAATGGATTTTCTTACCCAACGACAAGTACCATGGCGTTTTTCAGATCCGGCTTGCCGGTTACCTTTGTTCCAATCAAAGCCGCAAAACGACTGGGTAAAAGTAACATCAAGTTGATTAAAGACGGCACACGGTTTTTACTCATTATTATTAAAATAGGCTCTTTATACTCCCCCATGCGGTTTTTCCTGCCGATTAGCGCTGCGATATTTGCAGTTGGCCTTTCCTATTACATATACACCTATATCAACTACAAGCAATTTACCAATATGAGCGCACTGTTGTTCACCACCTCAATCCTGGTATTCCTTATTGGGATATTATCAGAACAGATCTCCAGCCTGCATTACAAAGGAGCCGCTGACGACCAACGCAAAACCGCACGAGATGACTCGTAGATTCAACAGCCAGGATAATCCTTTAAGAAATAAAGGCATCGTGGTCGATGCACCCGCTGCCAGTCAGTCACCCCACGTATCCAGATACTGCTGCGCTATCTTTTTGTAATCATGGTATTGCTCGACAAATTTCCTGGACTCCAATCCGAGCTGCGGAATATTTTCCCTGTTATTGATCAGCTCAGATAGCTTGTTAACAATATCATCAACTTCCGGTTTGATATTGACAATCGGGCAGGTTTCCAGTTTTAACGCTTCCATGCACTCTGGTTCGCAGCCGCTCAATACCACCTTACCAAGCGCCATGGAATACAGGGCGTTCAACGCGTAAGAATAGCTATACGCCTGGTCTATCACAATATTAACCCGTTCGATCAATTTCAAATAATCTTTCAGGGGAATTTTTCCCTTAACAACAACTTCCACATCATCGGGGTATTTTTTTTTGATTATCTCCAATGCTTCGCTAATAATATAGGTACCCTTAAATCCCGGTCGAATAATGCCATGAAAAATGACGATCTTGTCGCGAATGATGTTTTCCTGATACTTGACCCTGGATACATTAATGGGAATCGCTATGGTATTTTTTAATTTTTTATGAGACTGGTAGCCCAGAGCGTATTCATACATAATGGGAATTACACCATCTACTTTTTCCAGCAATTTTTCATTCCACCTGCAAATCCGGCGCGACTCCCATACCGCTGGCTTGCCGTTGTTGTCATATTTTTTCCAACTGGCTGTTGGTGAATACCGGAAGGTATTCAACACTTCGTAGTACTTGCAATCATCCCCGGCAACCAGCAAAAATGATTTCTTGCTGCGTTTTACAATCATATTCAACATACAGCTGTTATAAAACCATATCGGCGGGAATATAACGGGGCTAATCAACTGGACCACATCGTAGTTAACGAGTTTTGGTAACAACAGCCATGGCTTAAGAAATCTTATACATCTACCCAGAAGTCCACCGTAGCTGGAACTGAAATTAATATCAGAGCCTATTTTTTTCCACGCATCACCATAGGATGCAGTCGTCACATCGTAGCCCAGCTCCTGGAGGCCTTCCTTAAGATTCTCATGCAAGGAACTGTAATCACCTAATAGCAGAATTTTCATCCTGGAATCCCGCGATCACTTACTATGTTTGTCATTATTTTCTACTCTTCGCAAGCTCTATAAAATATTTTGCATTGCAATCTGCTTATCCGGATTTATTTTATGCGATAATAATACTCACACATTCAGGTATTGACACCTATTCCTGATGTTTTTTACTGATTAAAAAGTTAAGCAGCGGTTTCCCTCGAAACTCTAACTGCAAAATTTTTATATTTGCGCCCGTTAGAGAAACAATTCTTTTCAGTGAAAACCAGCCTGTTACTACCGCTACCAGCACACCCGCCATGGCAGCAATAGTCACCGACCAGATTGATAACCCATATATCAGTGCGCACAAGATAAATATTCCTGCACCGGTCAGGATATTGCGCCAGCCCCACCGATAACCTGTCACCCATTTAACAATCAATGTGTTTAAAATTATGACCAGGGAATAAGCCAGTACATATGCCATGCCCGTTACTGCTAAACCAAGTTTCGGTAAGCCTGTCCAGACCAGAATCAAATAGGCCAGATTCCACACCAACTGGGTTAGAAAGAATAGTCCCCATTTACCTTTGGCGATTAACACAAACCCTAACGGCCAGGCCAATAATTTCAGCGTATCACCCAGAATCAACCAGCGTAATATTTCAACGGAGGACAGGAAATCCGAAGAATACAGCACTCGTATAACCCAGGGCGCCAAAGCCTGCATCACCAGAATCAGGGGGCCCGCCACCAATAAGGCAACTTCTGTTTGTTCGCTAACTATCTTATTCGCTTTTTCGGGATCATGGATAACGCCCGTTAAACGGGGATAATAATCGGCAGTCATTGCGGTAATCACAAATCCCAGGTATGTCAGTGAGATGGCCCAAACAGCCTGGAACTGCCCGCTGGCATCGATTCCCAGCTCAGAGACTATATACGACCTGACTCCCAACCGGGTTGCCTCGGTAATAAATTGGGTAACCATAAAAGTTACCCCCAGAACCAGCATTGTATTCAGATGGGCCTGCCCCTGACCAATCGCTTTTATACCTGCAGAAGGTACTGGCAGCTTACGCATCAGGTAGGCCGCCACCAGGATAGTTGTTGCCGGGCCCGCTATAATGTACCAGACGATGCCACCGTTACCCAGCAACCAGATAATTGCCACACTTATCAGTAGTCCCGCAAACGAACTTATTATGGTGACAAGCGCCATATCGTTTATTCGACGCAGCCCCTGTAACACTGCCATTTGCGCACCAACGACCAGTGTCAACAATACCGCAATTCCGAGATACCCCACATTTTGCGCATAACTGGCGTCATCAAAAACCCAGAGCGCCAGCGTGTCACGAAACAACCACATCATAATCATGCCAAGCAAACCCAGTACAAAACTTGTGTACCAAAGCACGCTTCGAATGACAGCAATAGCGTCAGTATCGCCGTTGGAACTGGCGATCTGCCTTACGCCACTGTTAGCCAGGCCCAATCCGACAAGTGAAGCAACCATGGTCATCAAGGTCTCGTAGAGTCCCAGCAATCCAATCCCCACTGGACCAAGCATCACGGCAACAAACTTGACTTTTACCAGGCCAACAATGACTTTAATTGCCGATGCGCTACCAAATACCGCAGCGGACTGCAAAATTGACCGATGCGAACTGTCACTGCTGTTGTCTGAATCACTCATCTAGTTTCTGAATACTGCTTGCATTGATTGGTGTCCACCCTATAACTGGCTGGCTTATTCCGCATCAGAATAGCGACGATAAAACGCTGTTTCTGTCTGCAGGACTTTACGTAACTGGTTCATTTCTCTTTCAGATAGTTGGGGTGTGGTTATTACATTTGATGCATTGGAGCAACGCTGCCAGAGCTTCTTAGCGACCTCACTTTTCGCCGCAAAATTGATCCAGGCCTGGGGAATACATGATTCCAATGTTGCCGCCCAACCTTTTCGATACACGTGCCGCGCATCGCTGGTTTTATTTAGCACAGTGTTGTTTATTGCATCCAACGGTGATAAGCCTAAAAATTCCAAACATTCATTAACAACCTGAAGAGGAAATCTGGATAAGCTTTCACTGACCACGATTTTTACATTATCTTCGTTAAACAAAGACAACCACATCGGGACATATTTTGAGTATGAACTAAAGGAAAGATATGACATGTAGTTACCGCCACCCGGTATTGGATAATCCGGATCGAAACTGGCACCACTTTCTTCCACTGCCTCAATAATTGACCGGTTCTCGAGGCCCAACTTGTACAACCAGTTATAATGAGAAACCAGCCGCTCGACCGGATCTCGAAGCAACAGGATTATTTTTGGCGCATCGAGGTGCTGCTTGATTCTTTGGGCGGATTTTTCACAAATACAGTAGATGGTGCTCGATTCACCATAGTATCGATGTTGCTGGGCGCAATGACTAAATAAGGAATTGTGATAATTTTCACCCAGCTCCCATTTCTTCGCCACAGCAAAATAATGCGACTCCTTCGGAGACGACATACAAATTTCGGAATGCTGGTTAAGATAACTATGCAGGCTACTGGTGCCTGACTTGGGAAATCCTGGTACCACCAGATTACATAAGTATTCGCTCATAAATTGTTGTATGCATGTAGAGTTAGTCAGCCCGGAAAACTTCGAAGCGCCTCAATCACCAGGTCAATTTTTTCGGGCGAAATATGGGGTCCCATTGGCAAACTTAAAATGGTGTTGGCAATCTCTTCTGCAATTGGAAAAGTACCCCAGTCCTGGTCTTTTATATATGCCTCTGACTTATGCGGTGGCAGGGGGTAATGAATTAGCGTACCTATTCCGGCACTATTTAAGTGCGCCTGTAACTCATCCCGTTTAGGGTGACAGATAGCAAATACGTGCCATACAGGTTCCATGCTGTCAGGCACATATGGCAAAACAAGATTCGCAACCTTTTCCAGTCCAGCTAAGTATTGACTGGCTAAAGCACGCCGCCGACCATTCCATTCGTCGAGTTTTTTTAGTTTTACTCGTAAAAACGCCGCCTGCTGTTCATCCAGGCGGCAATTATAACCTTTCACTTCGTTATAGTTTTTCTCCTTTAACCCGTAATTACGTAATATCCTGACTTTCTCAGCAATACGCGAATCATTAGTCGTCACCGCACCGGCATCGCCAAATGCGCCAAGGTTTTTCGTGGGATAAAAACTGAATGCAGTAACATGACCAATAGATCCTATTACACGATCTTTATATTTTGCGCCATGAGCTTGTGCGGCGTCTTCCACGACAAGCAGGCCATGTCGCGCTGCGATTTCCAGAATGGGATCCATATCGGCTGGCTGGCCATATAAGTGGACGGGCAGAATTGCCTTTGTCTTACCGGTAATCGCTTTCTCAATACTTTGAGGATCTATGTTGCAGGTTTTAATATCCGGTTCGACCGGTACCGGAGTCGCTCCAGTCTGCGACACAGCAAGCCAGGTGGCAATATAAGTATTGGAAGGAACAATCACTTCATCGCCCTCTTTAATACCGACTGCCTGCAAGCCAAGCTTTAATGCATCCAGACCATTTGAAACGCCGACACAGTATTTTGCACCACAATAACTGGCAAACTCTTCTTCGAAAGCTTCAACTTCTTCACCGAGAATATACCAGCCGGATTCCATAAACCGCTGGTAAGCAGCATCCAGCTCATCCTTGAGTTCCCGATAAGTTGCGTGCAAATCAAGAAATGGCACCACTATCCTGGTCATGGCTTTACTTCATTAAGAAATTCTTCATAGTCGCGAATGTAATCATCTGGATCATACTCATGGGAGGCAAACACCATAAGTACCGCGTCGGATGAATATTTATATTGAATCCCCCATGTACGAGGTGGCATGTAAATACCAAGCCATGGTTTATCAAGCAAATATTCTTCACGTGCAGCACCATCATCAACCACAACCGACATTGACCCATTCACGCAGACCAGGAACTGATGGCACTCCTTGTGTGCATGCTCACCACGCACTTTGGCATCGGGAACATTGTAGACAAAGAACACCCTGTTCGGTGTAAACGGCAAGTCGCTTTCCCATTCAGCAGCACAGAGGTCACCACGCATATCTGTGACATGATTTAGTTCGAACAACTGAACACCGTTAACTTTTGATGGCTTTTTATGATTGACGCTGGTTGGCTCTGTTGTGGGCGCAAACCGTTCCGTATCAACGTAGTCTACAATTCTAGCGGGATTACCCACCACGATAGCCCTGGGCGGTACATCCTGTGTGACAACAGCGCCTGCTCCCACCATGGCATTCATTCCCACGGTGACTCCGGGAAGAATGGTTGCGTTCGCGCCAATGGAAGCGCCTTTTCGTATTAGTGATTTTTCATAAGTCTCAGGGTGTTGCTTGCTACGCGGAAATTTGTCGTTGGTAAACGTTACGTTGGGTCCTATAAAAACATCGTCCTCAACAGTAACACCATCCCAAAGCTGCACCCCGGACTTAATCGTTACGCGATCACCGATTGCTACCTTGTTTTCTATAAACACGTTGTTACAAATATTGCAGTCACCACCAATCCTGGCTTCAGGTAGAATGACAACGTATTGCCAAATTCTGGTACCTTTGCCAATGCTCTGGCTCTGAACATCTGATAATGGGTGAATCATCTGGTAACTAGCCCGGGTAGGCGCCTCCGCAATAGGTAGCGTTTGCCAGCAAAATGTGCGGCTACGCCAGACAATTTGAGTAACATATAACTTATTGAATCAAATAATATTATTGTCAATATTTTTTCACCATTCAAGCGCATATCACGAAGTCTTATGCTTTCTTATCTATGCAGATTAAATGCCGAGTGATGACACTGCTGCTTCAGGCGCCGCTGTTTTTCCTGTTTATTATTTCACCACTGCTATCGTGAACCTGGTTTCAGAATTCTGGTCCTGCGAATACAACAATGATTAAAGTGTGAAGAATATCTGTGAGTCGCCCATTACCACTGCTATGCAACTGTTCCGACGAACCGACGAACTATAATGGGTAAGAATATTAAGGCAAATCGGCGTTTTGAGAATTGCCAATCCTTAAACAGCCGATGACATTCATTCTATTCTTTTGTTGGCTTTTTCCTGAAAACGAATTCATTACAGCCTGGGCCATTCCTGGTTAACAATTCGATCAGCTCGAAACCTCTGTCGCGGTAAAATCCAAAAATTTTCCCAGGCTCTGCTACTTCGAACGGGTAACCGCCGATCCAGTCTATCGCATCATAATAGGCGTTCATTCCCCTGGTGTGTGAACTGCGGTATCGATTAAGCGGTGATCGACCATTGACGATATCCGTAAGGAAAGCCCTGGTAGCGGTAATCAGAAAATAGAAATTTCCCATCAAGAACTGAACTGGCCTGGGTGACTTATTATAAATATATTTTATCTTTTTCCATATTCTCGAAATCAGGAACTGGTCGTTGTATATGGTGATAAACAACACGCCATTTGGCGCTATTAGATCGATAACGTTTTCAAACGCCTTCCACATATCACCAGTGTGGTGAAGCACGCCCCAGGAATAGACATAGTCAAACTCACCAAACGTTTTTATCAGGTCATTATTTAGTATCGAGCCTTGTTCAATTCGCCAGTTATCGAAGGGACCATATTTATTGTTCAAATATTTCGCGCAATTAACCGAATTCTCATCATAGTCGATGGACAATACCTGCTTTGCGCCCAGCTTAAGTGCTGCCAGGGAAAATAATCCACTACCGCACCCAACATCAACAAATGTTTTTCCTGCAAGGGACTCCTCGTTTAGCATGTGCTTAAGGGAATCCATGGCGGACTGTAACCTGTCATCAGAAACCAGGCGAACATATTTTTTCCAGTTTTTACCAAATGCAAACCGGAAGTCTGTATCTATTTTATTGATATCATCTAAGTTTGCATTCATCTTGTTAACTCCGTTAAATTTTACTGCCTGTACGAAAAACAGATACACCTATGCAGATAAAGTGCCGTTGCAGATCGAGTGCCGGTACAGACAAAGTGCCGTTACAGACAAAGTGCCAGCGCAGAAAGAGTGCCGGAGAATTACTTTCCATCCCACGCTCGCTCACTGTTAACTTCTTCTACAGTAATTCCTGAAAAGCTCGTTGTATGCCGAAATTAGATTTTCCCTGGAAAACCGCTTGCAGGCCCAATCAGCGATTTTCTTTCTATCAAACTCCGCATCTTTTTCCAGCGCACGCTGTAAACCGTCTGCCAATGAAGACACAGAACAGCTGTCGACTAAAAAGCCTGTCTGGCTCTCTTTAATAATGCCATTTACCCCGGTATATTTTTTAACAGCCAGAACGGGCACGCCTAAACAGAGTGCTTCCAGCATTGCATTAGACAGGCCTTCACATCTTGATGACAGAACAAATAGCCGGGCTTTCCTGACTAGCGCAGAAGGATTCCTGGAATAACCTAACAATTTCACATGCCCTGACAATCCCAGTTGATCGATCAGGTTTTCCAGGATTTTTTTTTGCGGGCCATCCCCGACAATTAACAGCTTACACTCTGGAAATCTGCTATGAATATTTTTAAACGCAGGTATTAAGATATCCAGACCTTTTTCATGCACTAACCTTCCCACTGTAACAATGTAATTTTCCGGTAAAGTGTCCGGCATATCCTGATGCTGATTTAGTATTCGCTCTGGATTAACACCATTATTGATGACGATTATTTTTGATTCCAGATGGGGACAGAGCTCAACAAACTCGTTTTTCATCTCATCGGTTAATACAATGAGCCGGTTTGCCAGCCGATATAAATATTTATAAGCCAGCATCCTGACTAAGGGGTATTTACTGGATATATTGGCTGCATATACCGGGGTTGGTTCCCGAATGATTAAAGCGCAGTTAACTGGCAACAACCATCGAAAAAGAATTAAAATTGTATTGATATCAAAATTCGTGGAAACCAGGCAGCATGGTTTTATCCTGCGAGCTTTCCACAACAGAATCAGTAACCAGGCAAATTTATTTTTTAAAAATAGATTTTTGACATTTTTTGCCACGAGATCTCGCAGGTCACCCCCACGGCGAATCGTCCCTAAATAAACATCGTATCCCTCTGATAGCCCATTTGCGACATTAATAATTATCCTTTCCGCCCCCCCTGCATCGAGTGACGGTAGAACGAATACAACGGAACCCGAACTGTTTGGTTCTTTTGACAACAATCAACCCTCCAGAATCAGGTTTGAAATCTCACTATCCCAGTTGAATAGTAGTTTCTTCGAATAGCGTTCCTGGCTTGTCTGTAGATCATTGAGCAAGCTGGTTTTCGCTATTAATTTTTTAATCTTTTCACTCCAGGCTGCTGCGCTTTCAACTGGCACCAGGGATTCCGCGGGCAATATTTCACTGTGAGCCGGTATGTCGCTGGCCAGAACCGGTATACGATTCGACAAGGCTTCCAATACGGCGTTGGGAGCGCCTTCATACAAGGACGGCATCGCGAGCAAGTCAATGTGGGGCCATATGGATTCCGAATTAACCCATCCCTTGAAATCTAGTTGATGGCTAACACCCAGCCTCTCTGCCAATGTAATCAGCATTTCCCTGTCTGGCCCTATGCCATACAGGTTCAACTTAACCGCCTCTCTGCCGAGATCGTCCAGGCATTTAATCAGGACCTGCTGGTTTTTTGTTTTTTCCAGGATACCGACACAGCCAATGGTTAGTGGTAGTTCATAACTGGCCCTGTCGCTATCTTTAAAAACATCGAGATTGTTTCTAAGCGTACTGTGCCGGGCAGGCTTGCATATTACATGACGGCCCACCACGGTAAGGGTTAATGAATCCGATACACCATATAGCCCAACCCCCTGAATCGCCAATCCTTCAAAAAACTGGTCCAGAAGAATAATCCAGCCGGGTTTCCCTTTAACACGATGACTGGCAATGGCGTCGCCGCGAAGAAACAACGCCAATGGAATCCGTTTTAACAACCTAAGCGGCTGCAGCAAAAATGCATAAGTGGCACCGAAAGCAAAAGAATGAGTAATTCTAAACCTGAACCCTATGTATAAAAGAAATAATGGTGCAAACAGATGAAAACAAATCCAGAATAAAAGATTGTCGGTATAGTTTTTTGGCCATGGGAATCTGTGAAAGTGGCAATTCACATGCTTTATGGGAAACTGTTCAACAGCCAGGTAATGGACTTTCGCACCCTGCTCCAGCAAGGCGTTGATAGCCCGAAAGTAGCGTTTACAGAAACCGCCTGGCTTAGGCCGATAATAGCTGGTTAAAACAATTGCCGTTGACATTAGCTTTTCCATAGCAAATAGGCATAGATCGCCCACAAGCGGTTACCATGATCCCTGTTTCCTGATTTGTGCTGAGTCAACAGGTTTGCGATGAATTCCCTGTTCATACCTATTTGGGATTTTTCAACCAGCGACAACAGTTCATCGCCCATGCTTTCCCTGAACCATCGATGAATTGGCACGGCAAATCCCTGCTTTCTCCGATTCCAGATATCATCTGGCAATAAATCCTGAAAAGTATATTTTAAAAATGATTTACCAATCCCCAAATGCCGATGCCAATCCAGGGGCAAGCTGTAAGCAAGCTCAATAATACTGCTGTCCAAAAACGGCGCCCTGGCTTCGATAGAACTTGCCATGGACGCCCTGTCTACCTTTAACAAAATATCCTGTGGTAAATAGATCAACGAATCCGCATACATCATTTTATATATGTCATCAGCAGTCTCGACTTTACCCAGATCAGGTGGTTGATGACCTCTATCAAACAGATCGGGTGCGAACTGGCGAAAGTTATCATCCGAATACATTACTGGTGCAATATAGGGTGTTTCGCTGGTTTGCCGGTCGACCACATCAAGAAACAGGTGTGCCTTTTTTAATACGCTCCTGCTATGGTGCGCCATGGGTTCAGGCAATTTCCGAATGATGCTTTTGATACCTTTGCGCAGAGGTTTCGGTACCCGCGAGTACCAACGCAGAATATTGCGTGCCATGTAACGCTGATAACCACTAAACAGCTCATCTCCGCCATCGCCTGATAAAACAACTTTTACATGCTCTGATGCCAGCCTGGATACGAACGCTGTCGGCAATACTGAAGAGTCGAAAAACGGTTGCCCAATATGATTCATCAGCAAGCTTTTTAAAGCCGGGGCATCGTCTACATTAACGCATTTTTCGTAATGATCCGTCTGACAATCTTTTGCAATTATATTGGCAAAATTTCTTTCATCGTAAGCCGCCTCATCAAAACCAATGGTAAAAGTTTTTGGGTGAATACCGCATATTTTCGTTAACACGCTAACC
Source organism: Kaarinaea lacus (assembly GCF_975902315.1). Lineage (NCBI taxonomy): Bacteria > Bacillati > Cyanobacteriota > Cyanophyceae > Nostocales > Nodulariaceae > Kaarinaea > Kaarinaea lacus. The sequence goes on from NZ_CDLKIE010000272.1 coordinate 12,039, forward strand.
ACGAGTGATGAATCAATGCCTCCCGATAAAAACGCCCCTACCTCTACATCAGCTACCATGCGTTTTTTCACCGCTTCAACAAAGCGGGTTCTTAACTCGTTCTTCGCATCTTCCTTGGCTCCCTGGTAGTTACTGAATGGTAATTCCCAGTATTGGTACCTGTTAATCGGCTTGCTGGACGACCAGGTATAAACATGACCAGGCAACACTTCGAATACATTCCTGTATGCAGTAAA
>NZ_CDLKIE010000273.1:0-2907 GCF_975902315.1 Kaarinaea lacus
CCAGCACTGCTACCGCTACCCCACCCTCTGATAATTCAAATCGCTTAATTGTCCCATCAATAGGCCAACGCTGTTGTGGATCGCTGTGCAACATGGTTGCAATACCGCGGTACACTCCCGCCTCTGCTAGAAAATTCGCACGCACCGTGTCATGGGTGTTGTGAGTAAGCTTTATCTCATTGCGCACATAGGCAATAAAACTGACCGATATGGCTGACAATAAAACCAGCGCCCAAAGCACCACTACCAGTGCAACGCCCTGACTAAACTCGAGCTTGTCATGTGAGTCAATGTGGTGCATTTTCAAAACTGTCGATTTCCACTCAATTAATACAATTATTTAGTCAGCACTAACTAGCTATACTTTGTGGCAGCAATTGTATTTCTGCCATTTTTGGGTTCACAACCAGAACCGGCCATTCCAGATCATTCCGCGAAAACCTGACATGCAGTTCAATACTGTAAGGCAATACATCTTGCGCTAACCATTCCGTATGCCACACAGCGTCACCCTCGTTATCGGGACCTAAATAACGAAAATTCACTGCCTCGACGTCTTCCAGCAACAACTCCGCATCAACTGGATCGGCGGTCTCAAAACTTTTTTCGTTATAGTGATAACGTTGATAGCGCAGCAGGAGAAAACCCTGCGCTTCACGCTTTGCGTATTCGACATTCAGCACATACATGCCGCCGGATATTTGTGCACTCGACAAAGGCGCCACGAAACGCAGACCATTCTCCTGGCCGATGAACGCCAGATAAGTGTCCTGTCGATTCTCCATATCCAGGACAATCGGTTGTGCTTGCGCAAATACGGAGCGCAACAAATTCTGTACGACATGCACCCGATTGGCGATTTCCGCCCGCACCACACCTTTATCCCAGGCCCTGGCCGCGAAATTCAGCACATTAAACGTAATGGCAAGCATCACCGCCAACAACGTGATGGCAATCATGACTTCCACCAGGGTAAAGCCATTCTGTGTATACGGTGTTTGTCTGCACTTCAAGTTTGTCATGTGTGCACCAGTCCTATGGTAGAGACGGTATAGGTTTTGTCCTTATGCTGTTCTTTCCATAACACCGTCAAGGTGATCTCATAGACTTTGAATGGCAGCTTTTTATCTGACCAGGCTGGTTCTTTCACAATCGCTTGCCATTGGTAACTCTCGTTGAAACGACCTGTTTCTGTACCCGCAGTCAGCGAATCAGAGACCCGCAACTCCGCCAATTTGGATCCCGCGTAGGATGCGACTTGTTGATAATTTATTGCTGAAGCCACCGAACGCAATCCCGTTGAAAATACTTCTGTTATCACCACCAGCGACATTACCAGGATGGTAAAAGCCACCAGGATTTCCAGTAATGAAAATCCCTGTTGCTTTCTTATTGCATCGAATCGCCTAGTCATGCACCTTTACCTTGCCGGTAATCCAGCTCACCGTGATTGTTTGCACCCGGTTCATCTGAGAAATCTCTATTTCTCCCCCCGTAGAACTACCATCCGGATAAAAACGTATAGCCCCCGTCGTTGAATCGACAAACTCCTTGCGCGCCGCGGTAAACTTCACCCTAAGTGATTCAGGAAATTGTTGACCATGCGGTACGCCGGGATACTGATACCATCGCTCTTCCACATCCAGGTTAAAAGTCGCTTCTGCTTTTGCGGCGATTGCCTTGCTGCGTGTATAGCGCAGGGCACTTGCCAGCTGTTGTGTCAATATTTTCAGTTCAGCCGTTGTCGACCGTGATAATGATGGTGGGACGACGATTACCATCAACGATAACAGCACCAGCACCATTAACAATTCCAACAAGGTAAAGCCATTACTGGAAAGCCATCCCTGACGGTTGGGTATGTTCATGTCCAATGATCCCGACTTATTCCCAGCTGTTAATATCTACCCCCTCTCCTTTTCCACCGATAGCATTGTCGGCACCCAGAGTAAACAGGTCGTAAACACCATGTTCACCGGGATAACGATAGTTGTAATCGTTACCCCAAGGATCAAGAGGCAAGCGTTGTTTTTTAAGATAAGGTCCATTCCAGTTTTGAATCCCTTGATCGACTGCCACCAGCACTTGCAAGCCTTCTTCGGTAGTGGGATACCTGCCCGTATCCAGTAGAAACAGGTCGAGACTGGCAGAAAGATCCTCTATCTGTATACGTGCAGTTTTCGACTTGGACTCCCCGACATATTTCATCACTTGCGGACCCACGATGCCTGCCAGCAGGCCAAGTATCAACATCACGACCAACAACTCAATTAAGGTGAATCCCTTCAATGTATTTTTCATGTAGTTATTCATACTCTTCTACCTCTACCCTCGAATACTTACAATATCCTGACTGTGAATCGATGCGTTTAAAATACCAGGTCATTGATACTTAGAACCGCAGTTAATATCGATATGATGATGGCGGCTACTAGCACTCCCAGCCCAATAACAAGCACCGGCTCCACGAGACTTACCAGTCTTTGCAATGCTACTTTAACCTGGCTATCACATAACTCGGCGATTCGTTGCATCATGTCATCAAGCCTTCCGGATTCTTCGCCGACCTTGATCATGTGAGCCGCGACTTGCGGGAAATGTTTACTGTTCATGAATACTTCCGACATACTGCCGCCCTGCTCCAGATTGGTTTTTACTTTCTCCACGTCGCCGGACAACGCACTATTGGAAATGACCGCTTGTGCTTTGCTCAATGCGCTTAACAACGGTATACCGTTAGCCGCCATCAATCCCAGCGCGTGCGAGAATCGTGAAACTTCAAATTTTGCGAGCAGTTGACCGACAAAGGGCATACCCAGAAGCCAACCATCCCAGCTACGTTTGATCCGGGCATTGGATAAACCGATCCTGACCAGCAGGAATAATACGAACAATAATGTTATAAAC
>NZ_CDLKIE010000274.1:0-3596 GCF_975902315.1 Kaarinaea lacus
ATACTCGCCAGATTGAGAACTGGTTTGCTGACTTAGCTCTGTGAGATCCAGGGCGTGTTCAGGGGGAACACCCAGTCGGGAATTAATCACAGAATCCATTCCTATCATCGCCTTGGCAAAACAGTCATCCTGATCACTGCCAAATGCGGTGTACTCATAAGCAGCGACATACGACGGCATTGCTGCCAATACTGCCATTTGCACGATATGCTTCACTAGCCTCATAACGTCCCTCCTCCTATTACCAGGGGGGTCAGCTAACTCTACTCCCTCGTGTTATTGTTGCTATTACTTAAAGCAGCTGGTCCCTTAGAGTTGATACAAAAACTATCGGCACCATGTATAAATTCGACAGCATGTTTTTCAAATGATTACAAAGTTCATGTGATTAATTACGAATTAGCATATAAGCATCCGTAATAAAATGCTGTTGCAGAAAGAAAACAATGTTTAAATACATTGAGTTATCATTTTTTGGGAGAGACCAGCCGAACGGCCAGCAAACGAAATTCGAGGTTATAAAAACTGATTTTCCTCAATAATCAGAGGACATATAAGCTCGGTAAGTATAGGGTTATTAATAACGGGACGCCAAAAATTGTCGTGCTTTTTCTGATGCAGGATGATCCGGACATAGCTCCAGCAGTTGTTGCCAGACTTTTCTGGCTTCGTTAACTTGCTGCTTACCTCGCGCCAACAGTAAACCCAGATTCAAATAGGCATTTCCAAAATCAGGATAACGGGAAATCACTTCACGAAAAGCGCGTTCTGCCATACCCATATCACCATTTTTCCAATACATGGTACCCAGATCGGTATACACACCAGGCTGGTTCGGATTGAGGTGTAACGCATACTGATAATACACAATGGATTGTGCCGCGTTATTCTGATCGTAATAATAATTGCCTAACAAAACAGCAGCCTCAATATCCACGGGATTATCATTTAACTGCTGTTTGAGATTACCAATTATGTTTTCAAGTTTTCCCTGCATCGTGATACTACTTCCCTGTTGCTAGGTCATATCAGGACAATATCGTCATATATTGTCGCTTCGCTACTTAGCAAAACTGATATGAACACATCGTCTACCAATATACACATTAAGCCGAATCCATGGCTGTTAAATATTAACAATGAATACTTTGACAATTCACACGGTTGTAGTTCAATTACCCTGTCTCATTTACGGTAATTCCATTAATGTTATCGAAATTATCCGAAGTTGAACTAGCCTGTACAGGTGGTTTCGAACGAATGTCTTCCAGGCGACTCACCGTTCTCGCAAACTCAAATTGAAATCGACTGCCTGTATAGAGGTCACCCGGACAACCGGTCGCACTTATTATCATTTCCACATCTCGATCATATAACGCATCGATCAAGTTGATGAAGCGACGAACCAAATCATCGTGAGACTCATCCATTCTAAATATGTTGGAAATAATAATGACATTGTAGCGAAGTGATAATTCGATATAATCAACAGCTGCTCGCGGTCCACCACAAAGAATATCGAAATCAAGCCATACTATGTTCTTCGCATGCATCCGCGTTTGAATCATTCGGTTATTAATGTTGATAGCCATATCTTTAACCACTTCACCAACTGCCAGTGAATATATGCGTTCTTCCAGCTGAGAATCTGTATTAGCACTCAGCGGAAAATAGTAGTTATAATTTAAAGTGGGGTTTTTCAAACGATAATCATGATCAGCATCAAGCCGCAATATCTGGTTATTGTTTTTAAGTAGTTCTATGGCTGGTAAAAAGCGTCCCCGCTGCAAACCATTTTTATATAAATCCTCAGGCATTACGTTTGAAGTGATAACAAATATGGCACCTTGCCGATACAACTCATCAAGCAATCCATGTAGCAACATCGCATCGGCGATGTCTGCAACATGAAATTCATCCACGCAAAATAAATCAGCTTTTCCTGCCAGGGATTGAGCAACCGCTTTTAGTGGATCTTTTTGTTGCTCGAAATCAGAGAGCGAATGATGGATATGCTGCATAAACTCATGGAAATGAAATCTTAATTTTGACTTTACAGGCGCTACTTCAAAAAAAAGGTCCATCAACCAGGTTTTACCCTGTCCGACACCCCCCCAAAGGTAACAGCCTTTTATACCATTGTTATTTTTGTTACCTCGAAACGGTCTCAACAGATTCGAAACCCAGGAATCCGAGCCCGACCTGAAATGAAATAATGCCTTATATAGTATCTCCAGATGCTCAACCACTTTAGCCTGTGAGTCATCCCTGTGGTACCCTTTCTGGTCCAGGGTTTTTTGGTAAATTTCGCGAAAGCTCATAAGATACTGAGTGAAAAATCAAGGTGTTACTACACTAGCGACAACACGACCACTACTCTTTAGCCAATTGGGCAACGTTAATTACGAAGCCCGTTAATTTTTTCTTTTTAATGCAAGGAATTATCAAATGCCGCATCCCCTACTGTTACAAGCGTTACTTTTGTTAGGAATACTCTGCTTTCCTGGTTGTGATACATCAAACTCCGACCAATACCCGGCCGCGGTTCTAAACGATAAAGAAACCCTGGAAAAACTTGCCAGCGCTTATGAAACTGTCTCTGGAACCATACCTGTGAGCCCGATCAACCTTAGACCGTCTGCAAGAAAAAAATTCGTAGAACAGGTTTTCACGGAAGCAGGATATAACTATTCTACAACTTTGTACGCCTTATCAAAAGTACCATCATATGCTGTTACGCAATACCATAAAGACTTAAAGCAGTTGTTGTTCCTGCCGCATTACAAAGTCGAGTTTGATGAAATTAAGGATATTTACACTAACGAAGAAATCAATGCCATCGAGACGATAAACATAAACATTAAATGATGCTCAAACAATATACTGCAATTACTGTTTCAACATTTCTTGCTATACACGGATATTATGCTTTACCCCAATTGAAATTCTATCGTCAAGCACATTAGAGTTATTGCCCCCAGAAATGCAAAACCCGCCGAGTGTTACCACTCGGCGGGCTGTTTGCATGGGATGTTAAACTTTCTTTTCTACTATCAACTTAATATTGATATACAGGATCTCTTTATCTTAAAACCAAATTGTAATTTAAGCTTTTATGAGCTTAACAAGGACTTTTTTGTAAACAACAAATTTTCAGATCTAATTTTAATAAAGCAACAAAAGTCGCCTTCTTGAATCAATCAGTATTTTTCTTAATATCAGCTACTATTCTATAACAACCTCCTCTTTTAATTAATACTAGTTAATATCCCAGATTCCTGCTGTTAGCCAGTTCACATGTTGCACACTTTGCGATTACAAATTCTCAGGTTTTTAATTCACAAGAATTATCATCTTTGTCGTCAGGCAAACCCTGTAGTGGCAAATGTAATGGTTTTTTCTCGGCTGTTAATGTACCAAGCGTACCCGGGGCTAATCTTTGCACGTTATGATTGGATCGTTCATTTTTTTGCACACGACCATCAGCTGCATTGGACACTTTCAGGAAAACACCAGAAGTACGCTACACCACAGACTTGTATCGCTTCTCAAGCCCGGTGGCACACTCTTTCTTGAGGCTTTTTCAAAAGATCAGA
>NZ_CDLKIE010000275.1:0-2913 GCF_975902315.1 Kaarinaea lacus
ACAATGCCAATGGTGTTTTCATGATTGGCATTAATACAGGGTCATGCACAATAGCCAGTCAGAGTTTAATTGGCCTGGATGATAGAGAATATGGTGTTATCGAAACTAAAGAAAATATTACGGTTTGGTTCGATATCACAGAAATTAAAAAGACTTTAGATAATAAATTACTATTTGAGTAGTTGGAAAAACGTCCGGTCATTATAATGGTTAAACGTAGTTATGAATGATCCTTTAGAAACCAGAAAATCATGGTTTGTTGAATGTCAGTTATCGAATGCTGCCCAGTTTCTTTCTGAACCATCTAAATATAATCCACCTAAATATGGTATAGGGGAATACAAATTTAATTTGCGAAGGTATGAACTGGAGAAATCAATGATAGAGTTAGAGATGCTCGCATTGAAAATCGGTTGTAAGTCAGGATTCTGGAGAAGATTGCAAAGAGTTGCGGAGGATCTTGATACGCAAGCAAAGGCCGGACAGTATGAAAGAGAATTTCATAAAGCCTTGGCGGCACGCAACGCATAACCATTCGTTCAAGTCCGTGAACGCCAAAACCGCCTCACGGTATTCTGTCGCTACTTAGCTCTAGCCAATAACACAAATAAGATCATTGTAAATGAAACTCCATATATTGTCAGATTTGCACCGAGATCTCGCAGGAGATGTAGAAATCCCCGCATTAGATACCGATTTAGTATTACTTGCTGGAGATATAGATGGTGGCTTTGATAGTCTGAGCTGGGCTATGGGTACATTTACGATACCGACGCTTTTTGTATTAGGTAACCATGAAACCTTACCTGGCAACATCGAAAAGCTGGAGAAGTTCAGAGAAAAATCAAAAAATTCCGTTGTTACAGTTCTTGAAAATGATACCCTGGAAATAAATGGGGTGCGTTTTCTAGGTTGTACACTGTGGGCGCCAACCAATCAGAGAATGCGTGCCGCAATGAATAACTCCATTGAATGGCTTCGCGAAATGCTATCCAAAGAATATAATGGAAAAACGGTGGTTATCACGCATTACCCCCCATTGCACCAATCACTTTCACCAGAAGTGCTCATGGATGAAGGTTTAGCAAATAGACTCTCTGTAGATTTGCGTGACTTAATCGTGTCATCAAATATATCACTTTGGGTGCATGGGCACGTTCACAGCAAGCAGGACTATATATGTGGTAAAACTAGAATCGTATGTAACCCTCGCGGATATGCTGACATGGTTGAGCCGGAATTCAACACCAACTTCAGTGTAGAAATTTGATAGTTTACTAATCGATTAACGAAAAAAGAATCAGCTTCCATTAATGCTTATGCGACTAACCATGAAAGCAAAACTAATACAAACTGAAGGTGAATGGGCAGAATCTATTATTGATACAGAACAAGGTCGTTTTTTTGTAATAGACGAATTCAGCTACGGTAAAGAGGATGTTGGAAAAGAATTTGATATACGGTTGCTGGCCAGGAGCAGTCATCCATGGCAAAAGTGGAAAGAGATTGCAGGATCTAATCCTGAAAAGAAAGACGAATTGGTTCATGTTAATTACTCATATTACAGATGTTATGGGAAAGTTGTTTCACTCGACCCGTTAATTGTCGAATGTAATTCTTTTCAGGTGACGGATCCTTTTAGTCGATATAATTCAACATGTATGGGTAAATATGTTTGCCTGGACGTCAGGTTATATGCAAAAAGTACCGATATTAAAAAACTGATAACAGAGTCGGGTTATCTGGGGAACATTGAAGACTGGACCCCGCAATTCGTGGAGTTCTCGGCAAATAGAGATGGTTTGACATTGACCGAGGATCACTGGGTGTTGATTAAATATATTCATGAATATGGTCTGGAACATGATATTGCCCCGAGCCTGAAAACAGCAAGGAAGGACCTCGGAACAAATCCGAAGTTATCTGACAGGCTGAAGCGGTTAATAATGCTCGGAAGAAAGAAATTCTATACTGACTTAAAGGAATTGTTTCCCGATGGCGTCAACCAGATGTGCAAGTATGCTGGTTTATCGCAAATTACAGGGGAATGACTATATCAGCTATATTCGGGTTGGACCTTGGAAACCCGTGATATGTGTTTTATTGTAATATTATTATCTTATTAGATTGGTTGTTTTTACCTATAAAAACCGGCTTTTTGGAGGCAAAAACACTGCTTTAAGGATGAATTTGCGCGCTATATTAGCCGTTGATAAATAAAAACCGCTCCAGAGAACAACTGTTTTTAATATAAGCCAGGATGGGTGCGTACAACGCCCCAGTTGATCTGCACTGTCTGCTATTCAAAGACAGTGAAAATGATTGTATGTAAAAACGAAATGCGTTGTGTAAATTGGCTTTAGCACACGTAACCTGGTGCGCAGAACGGACCTTATATACCTAATCCCTAGTTGTTTGAAAATCGCAATGTCTGCTTACAGAATTTCTCTCTAGTTTTAAATGACCGTTCATTGTGAAATTTGTCGAATCTACGTCAAATACAGTTAATGGCTCCTTACGTTAAGTTGCCATTTACTGATAGATATAATTTAGAAATTTTAAAAATAATGCACCTTTTTGCAGCAAACCCGCTCTCAAGTCGTATACTGAGCATGATGGAGAGAGTAGGGAAAGTGACTGAACGTTGGTCAGAGTGAAAGGATTTGAACCTTCGACCCCCGCCTCCCGAACGCGCTCAAATAGTGTACATGATCAGTAAGTTACAATCTAAGTTATTGAACAACAGTCACATTCAATCACAGTGTTTTCCCGCCTGATTTCTATAGTTCCCCCCTATACTGACCCAAGAGTGGCCCATAAACGCAGCGGGTATATGCATCACCTTTGAACAAAATTAAGACAAGGCAATATCTAATAGTAAGCATAGCAATCTAGTTTTACTGTAAGTCGACA
>NZ_CDLKIE010000276.1:0-18368 GCF_975902315.1 Kaarinaea lacus
ATGGTTCGAATTAAATCACTGCCCAGTTTTTTACGGATAGTATGAATATGAACTTCCACGGCGTTACTTTCAATTTCATCTTTCCAGGAATACATACTTTCTTCGAGACGGGTACGCGACATCACACGGCTTGCGTTTTCCAACAAGGCTTGCAGGATAGCAAAAGCGCGTGGCGGCAAATCAACAACCTTACCTGCCTTAGTAACAGTATGGGATGCCGGATCAAGTTCAATATCCCCATGCACGATCTTCGGATTCGAACGACCACTACTGCGGCGAAGTATTGCCCTGATTCGCGCATTTAGTTCATCCAGGTCGAACGGTTTTACCATGTAGTCATCTGCACCGTGATCCAGCCCAATAATTCGATCATTGACGGTATCCCGAGCAGTAAGTATTAATACCGGCACATCGCTACCTCTTGCCCTCAGGTCATCCAGCACTTCAAGGCCGGATTGCTTTGGTAGACCCAAATCTAATACAGCAATGTCATACTCTTCGCTGGTTAAAGCGGATTGCGCTGTTGAACCGTCTTTCACCCAATCTACCGCGTAACCCGCTTGAGATAACCCCGAATGAATCCCCTTACCAATACTTTCATTGTCTTCTACAAGTAATAGTCTCATAGTTTTTTTCCTTTATAGTTGAGTACTATTTACTGCTAGCTTATCAAGCAAAAAAGAGCATGCGCTCCAACTCATACTCTAATTGGCTGTTATTTTTTTACTGTATAATTGCGTTTATATCATAACTAATTCCCTGATGAGTATGCCAGTGAAAACGCCTCAAGCCGCTTTTTTATGGACTTCATCTCGCAGATATTCTACAGCGTTTTTAACCATTCCTGAATCTGCTTCACCGGCAATCAATTGTTCTACATGGTCTTTGTCGTTGGCATGAATGACCGTGTGCGATTTTCGTAAAGCCTGAACAGGATTTTCCCCCATAATGGCTATCATGACAGGCACAATTGCCAGCAAGGCTAACAAGCCGTACCAACCTACGTAAGTCTCAGATATGGTTAATGTGACTAATATCATCATGGTACCAACACTGATAAGGACGATTCGTGACACCAGGTTAGATAGAACAGTTTTGCCGTTTAGTGCACCAGTATCCATTACAAACTGAATCGGATCCCAGCCAACGATCGCAGTAAACATGGGGTAGATCGCTATCAGCGGCAACAATGCCAGTACATCAAGCGATGATACTTCAGCTGCCATGGGATAGGTAAGCATGATGATTGCGACAGCCGCTCGCGCGATTCTTTCCGTGACAGTGATATTCCCTTCCTTGTGAACTAAAGCGGTACCCGTAGCCATGGTTAATCTCCTCTAAGAAATCTGCAAGCGTAATCTTTTTTTATGTCCTGGCAGTTCAATGCCCTGTTTCCAGGCTATATTTAATCTTCCTCAAATTATTTGTTCCTTACTTGAATCTTAAGGCTCGCTTAAACAAACGCGACAAATCTTTCTGTTTCTAAAGGAAAATTTCCATAGCAAAACATGCCGCAAGCGACCCGTTGAAAGAAAAAACCACATTAAAACTTCTCAACGACTCTTGATTAAATGCGTACCAATATTTAATCAACACATTTACAACACAATTAAAAAGTGACCATCCACAGTGGCGCCAACATCTTGATATGAATCAACAAATAACTAGCTAGCAATATGTCGCCAGATCACAATTAGATACAATAGCCATTGAATCATTAGTTGCTGCGCCGTCAATTAACCAGTATAAATACAAAACCTTAGAAAAACGGAATGACTCTGACCTTGAGGAGGTTATAACTATGAAATCCGCTCGAATTATTCTCGCAACCGGCCTGGCGGTATTGTTGCTTAATGGCTGTACAACGACTGGGGAAGGTACTGAACTGGAAACTAAAGTTAATAACGCCCAGGCAACAGCAGATGAAGCAAAAGCCATTGCTATGCGTGCAGAACAAAAAGCAGACCAGGCCCTGTCAACAGCCAACCAGGCGCTTTCAGCATCAAATGGCGCTCAGTCCACGGCTGACCAGGCGCTGAAGGAAGCTAGAGAAGCAAAAGCCTTAGCCAGAGATGCCGCGGCTCAATCAGAAAGAATGTTTGAAAAATCTATGGCCAAGTAGTCGCTGGTATTAACAAACTTCGATGATTGACAACAGGTAGTTAATTGCGATTGTAATTGATTATCCTGCCCTGGCTCGCTGTATGGGAGCGCGGTAATTTCAGCAAAGGAGTGGGTAGACCGGAAGCTTCAGATACAATGTTATCAAGTTGCTGCCAGGCAATGTCTGGAACGACAAGACCTGGTATCTGACGGACAATATCACGTACAATTGGCGTAATATTAACTCCGTGTCTGCTCACATCCTCTTCCAGCAATTTATGAGTTTCCACATATATCATATTATTGCGCTTACCAACCTTGTAAGGCTGGTTAATAATGCGTACCGGCATTTTTCGATCCAGATAATCAAATAACAGGGAAATATCTTCGGGATAAAGACGCAAGCACCCGTGACTGACACGTCTGCCAATACTAAAAGGCTTATTGGTGCCATGTATCAAATAACCCGTCTCGTTTAATAATATGGCGTATTCGCCAAGAGGATTGGCATCATCAAGCGGTGGTATGATGCGACGATTTCCATAACGTTCCAAACCATTTTCCACAACAATAGATGCTGGCACGGTCCAGGATGGGTGCTTGATTTTCTCTTTCACATAGAAATTGCCCGTGGGTGTACTCCAGTTAATTTTGCCGATACTCAGCGGCATAGTAATAACTCTTTGGTCATGGAAAAGAGTTGTTGGTGGAAAAAAATATAAACGCATCTCCGGCAGGTTGATAATGACGCCACGCCAGGGTTTAGGGGGTAAAATAAACTGGCTGGGAACCCTTATGCGGTTTTCGGTATTTGGCATCCACGGATTAACACCGGGATTCGCAGCGACGATTTCGTTATACCCAACGTTATACTGACGGGCAATATCCAGCAGCGTTTCATTATCGCTTACAGACTTGTACTGGATATTACCTACAACATTATCGCCATTACGTGGCAGCAGGAAACTGCTCGACCACGCCGGGTGAATCCCAGATAAAAACATGACCAGAATAACAAGTAAAACACGCTGCATGTCGTAATATTGCCTAGCTACTTCAGTTAATGTCCAGTTTAATTATTGATATGTATCAACGCTGCCGAATTCCAGTAGTGGCATATTGAAATTGTCTCCAAACCAGGCTGTCGATCCGGCAAAATGCCTAATTTTATCAATTCCTTAAAGATTTCCCTGTGTCGTCTGCATGGCGTTTCACAAATCCAGCAGATTGAAACACATATTTCCTGGATTTTGCTCACAGGAAAAATAGTTTACAAGATTAAAAAACCTGTTGACCTGGGTTTTGTTGACTTCACCACGCTTGAAAAACGTCGCCATTACTGTTTTGAAGAACTGCACTTAAACAAACGCCTCGCCCCCGAACTATATATTGATGTAGTGGCGATAACCACTAATGCAACTGAGCCAGCAATAAATGGTGACGGTACAGTCATTGACTATGCGGTGCGTTTACATCAGTTTGATCTAAACGATCAATTTGATGTATTGATTAGTCATCACAAACTTACACTCGATCACATCCGGGAACTCGCTGCTATTATCGCAGATTTCCATGGCACGATTAAACGCGCTGCCTCAGATAGCCAATATGGAGAACCACAGACAATACACAATGCCACTACTGATAGTTATCAACATTGTCTGGATTTGGTACGTGAACACCTGGACATTCAGCGTCTCAATACACTGAAATCCTGGAGCGATACGGAGTACGCTAGAATCCATGAAGTGCTGGCAACCAGGAAACGTAGCGGTTTTGTACGTGAATGTCACGGCGATCTGCACCTGGGCAATATCGCAATATATAACGGGAAGATTACACCGTTTGACTGTATTGAGTTTAATCCTGAGTTTCGCTGGATTGATGTGATTAGCGAAGTTGCTTTTCTTGTTATGGACCTGATCGCCCGCGGACGACAGGACATGGCAACACTTTACTTAAACGAATATTTAACCCGAACCGGCGACTTTCAGGGCCTGACTTGTTTGCGCTATTACCTGGTATATCGCTCCATGGTTCGTGCAAAGGTGGAAATTATTAGAGCCAGTCAGATCAAGCGCGATCCCAGACATGAGCATACTGCGCTTTCTAATTATTACCATTTCGTTGACCTGGCCAGCACTTTTTGTCACAGCGACAAACCCATGATAATCATTACGCACGGTTTATCGGGCTCAGGAAAATCAACAATCGCCCGCAAATTGCAACAATTTATATTTTCCATCCACTTACGATCCGACGTTGAACGCAAACGCCTTTACAAACTCCAGGCTACTGATAAAACTGACTCTGCGATCGACCAGGGTATTTATTCCAAAGAAGCCAGTCGTAAAACCTATGACAAATTGCTGATGTTATCAGACTTGATAATCCGAAATCACTGGAACGTCATTGTCGATGCGACTTTTCTGCAGCAACAGGACCGGAATCGCTTTCGAGAACTGGCCAACCAGCGCAATGCCACGTTCATTATATTAGACTGTGTTGCTACGCAAACCTCCCTGGAAAAACGGATCCTCTCACGCACTGCTGAACCCAGCAACGTATCAGAAGCAACCCTGGGTGTACTGCAGCATCAACTCTCAGCTGATCAACCTGTCGCAGACTATGAGCAAAAATACTGTATAAAGCTCGATACTGACCGGGCCATCGACTTCGAACAACTTGTCATTGATATCCACCAAAAATCTTTGTAACTCGTTGATTATTATAGTTTAAGTGAGTCGACTCGTTATTGATTTTATTGATTAGAATCAACGCTTAATCATAAATAGTACCCATAATTAAAAATAAGCCTGTTGTTTATATTAAATTAATCACCGCGAATCATAACCGACAAGGACCAAGCCCATGTTTATTGGAGAAATCTGCAATCGAAATGTCATCATCGCGACGGGAGATACATCAGTAACCGAGCTGGCGCAATTAATGCGCGAACACCATGTAGGATCCATCATCATTATTGAACAACAAAACGAATGCAATATTCCTGTCGGGATTATTACGGACCGCGACCTCGTCATTGAATTACTTTCAAAAGATGTTGATACTAAAAGCATTTCCGCTAGCGATATCATGAGTACGGATCTGGTAACCATACGGGAATCCAACCATGTCTATGACACCCTGAAACTCATGCGAGGAAAGGGGATTCGGCGCATGCCTGTCGTTAATGACGAGAATGTATTGATTGGCATTCTTACCGTCGATGATTTACTCGACGTAGTGATATCAGAGTTAGACGATATCGTGAACATAGTTTCCATTGAACAAAAACGCGAAAAACAATTGCGTCACTAGACAATATAGTGTAATTAATAAACAGGACTTTATAATAACTAAAAACAAACAATGCTTACAAAACATGGATTGTTTTCACGAATAACGTGATGTATTTCCGTGATGAATTAATGTAAGGAGTCACGATGGGAAAACCAAGCAAGAACGAACTGGACAGTGCTTTTGAAGAAGCTAAAAGATTAATTTGGCAAGAGCAGGATCAGGATTTTCTCGCCAGGAGCCTGTTTGCCCTGCACGACCAGTCAGAAGAATTAACCAAAGTACTCTCCGCTTGCGAAGCCTATATTCGTTCAGGTCAGTCTACCACTGCACACCGCGGTATCATCAGCGCCATGAATGCCTATCGCAATATGTATTCATCGAACAACGCCGACTATGTTGTTAGCATTTCGGATGATGAACGCAGCAAGGCGATAGAAAAAGCGGGATTTCTACGCGAATCAGATAATGACCAGCACTTTATCGCTAAAACTGTGCTTAATTTGAATTATATGGTTAAACAACTGGAAACCGTGTACCGAGCGACGGAACGTTATTTACATTCAGGAATGTCCATAACAGAACAGCAACATCTGGAAAGCGCCATTAAAAAGTACCGGGTTCTGGAAAACCGCACATCTGGCTCAGATGTTTCTGCATTCAATATTTACTAACGATTCAATTTCCCGCTAACTGGCTCGCAACAGGAATCCTATATTGTCGGCGGAAGTGGATAATGCGCAGGATAATCCGCCCCTGCCACACCGCTGTCAACCGCAGCCTGAGCAACTGCCGGAGGCACATATTGCATTAATCGCGTATCAAATGGCGTAGGTATAATGTACTCCTTTCCAAACTCAAGCGAACTTAGCTGATACGCTTTTAACACTTCCTCAGTCACCGGCTCTCGGGCTAATAATGACAACGCTTTTACGGCCGCAATTTTCATCTCATCATTAATCACTTTTGCGCGCACATCTAATGCACCTCGAAAAATAAAAGGAAACCCCAGAACATTGTTAACCTGATTAGGGTAGTCACTGCGCCCGGTAGCCATAATCAAATCATCTCGGGCGGCAACCGCCACATCATAGGCAATCTCGGGATCAGGATTTGAAAGAGCAAACACCACGGGGCGTGGCGCCATGGTTTTTACCATATCCGCCGAAACCAGGTTGGGACCTGATACACCAATAAAAGCATCCGCGTCTTTAATAGCGTCAGCCAAAGTTCTGCTATCGGTATCAATAGCGAACTCCTGTTTATAAACATTTAGATCATCGCGCCCCGAATGCACAACACCTTTACGATCAACCAGATAAATATTGTTTTTATCCGCGCCTAACGCCACTAGCAAACGCATCGATGCTATACCGGCCGAACCTGCGCCGATACACACTAACTTCGCAGTTTCTAAACGCTTGCCCTGAATTTCCAGCGCATTCAGCAAACCGGCAGCGATGATAATTGCCGTACCATGCTGATCATCATGAAACACCGGGATATCAAGCGTCTCAATCAAAGCTTTTTCTATATCAAAACATTGTGGCGCCGCAATATCTTCCAGGTTAATTCCACCAAAGGTCGGCGCGATATTGGCAACAGTATTAATAAAATCTTCATTACTTGCCGCATTTACCTCAATATCGAACACATCAATATTGGCAAATTTTTTAAACAACACGGCTTTGCCCTCCATTACCGGCTTTCCCGCCAGCGCACCCACATTACCCAAGCCGAGCACTGCAGAACCGTCAGTAATTACCGCAACCAGGTTTCCCTTTGCCGTGTATTGATAAGCGTATTCAGAATTATCGGCAATTGCTCTTACTGGCGCTGCAACGCCAGGAGTATATGCTAATGACAGGTCTTGCTGAGTATCACAGGGTTTAGTCGTTTGAATAGCAATTTTCCCGGGCTGCCCTTTTTCGTGATATTCCAGTGCACGTTTTTTTAAATCATCACTCATCGCTTGAATTCCAGATTAATTTAAATTTAACCGAACTTACCTAATTATTGGCTACTTCCATTGATGCCGGATGACGCAATCCCATGACCAGCTGCTTTTTATACGGATACAGCCACCCTCTTACTAATATTGTTTTATTTTTTAACGCCGCAAATGTATTGTCCTGGAAATACTGTAGATCGTCTTTGTGTACACGCGCCGCGACTTTCTCGCCAAGATTTATCCAGGTGTATTTTTTACCATGGCCGATACGGGTCACCTTGCCTCGTATCCATTGAAAGCCCCTGTCTCGCTTTGTCAGTGACGCTATATTCCTCGGCTCTCGAAATTGAACACTCCAGACTCCAACGCTTTTTTGCCTGGCGTTACGCTCGTGGCGGCGATAACACTCCAGGTACCGCAGATTGGGTGGCACCGTTATCCAGACACCCAGGCCTTCTTCGATCATATTCGCCTGGATATTTTTACCATCGAGTGTGAATACATGTGCCAGCTGTCGCCCATGGCGATCTTCACGTTCGCTATCATACTGTAAAAGTATGGATCCCCGTTGCACGTCAATCAATGTCTGCAGATATTCCCGGGCTTTTTCTGCAAACGGCTCTGAATTCCCGGTTTCATGATCAATCTCTGGCGTGTTGATGCCGATGAACCTGACCAGGCGACCATCCTTTAGACGAACTGTATCACCATCGATCACTTTTTTGATGTTTACCCGCTGAGTGTTACCCTGGCTTGCCGATTTCCTTAAATCGCATACCTCAGCCGACACCTCTAGCGACAGAAAGACAACAAAAAGCGTCAGCAAGACGTAGCCTGGTGTCAGTGGTACAAGCAGGGAATTTATGGTTTTTCGCATTACCGGCTGGATTTTCAGGAACATCTTTTCATTCAAAACTTTTCTACAGGACTCTGTATTCTGAACTTTTCATTCATCGCTTTTTATTCATAGCTAATTATCAATAAAAAAAGGCGTCTTAGTTAAGACGCCTTTTTAAGATCTTTATAGATTCCCACTAGCAACGTAGCAGAAATTTTACAGACAGTCGTGCAAAGTCAGGTTATTTGCCTTTGCTGTATTTCTGGCGGAACTTGTCGACACGACCACCAGAATCTACGATTTTTTGTTTGCCTGTGTAAAAAGGGTGGCATTGCGCACATACGTCAATGTGCAACTCTTTACCTAATGTCGAATTGGTTTCAAAAGTATTGCCACAGCTGCAAACAACCTTAATCGCCTGGTAATCTGGATGAATTTCCGGTTTCATTGTTTCACTAACCTCAATATTTGCTAATTCGTGGAGCCCGCGATATTGCTCCAAGGGGGGCCGCAGCGCGGAAAACGGGTAATTTTATTGGATTCGACGCCAGGTAACAAGTACTGATTAAGGCAATATCAATACCATAGCCAAAACGAACACGATCGGTTGATTTCTTACTTCCTTGATAATTTCAATAATTATCAATAGGTTAATGGCAATGCACTGTTAGACCGGATTATCAATATCGACAAACTGATGCTGAATGCCAAAATGTTTTGCCAGATGATCCCCAAGCGCCTGAACACCGTATCGTTCTGTTGCGTGATGACCCGCCGCAAAATAGTGGATTCCCGACTCCCGGGCCACGTGCACCGTTTGCTCGGATATTTCGCCACTCACAAATGCATCCACACCTACACTAACCGCCTGATCTATATAGCTTTGTGCGGCTCCCGTACACCAGGCCACCGAGCGAATCTGGCTCGTCCCAGCAGGGATATGCATAGGCATCCTTCCCAGCTTATCCTGCAAGTGCTTCGTGAAAGCATCCGCTGACATCGGTCTTGACAGAGAACCGTGTAAACCCAGCTCATCACCCGGTGTTCGACCAAAGCTGCCCTTTACATCAAATCCCAGCAATTTGGCCAATTGTGCATTGTTTCCCAACTCGGCATGCGCATCCAGAGGTAAATGGTACGCCAGCAAACTGACACCCGACGCCAATAAACACGTCAGCCGCTGCTTTTTCATCCCAACAACACAGGGATCCTCTCCATTCCAAAAATAGCCATGATGTACCAGTAGCGCATCAGCACCTGCCTTAATAGCGGCATCTAAAAACGCTTGACTCGCTGTAACGCCGGAGATTAATGTTTGCACCTCGTTTTTACCCTGCACCTGGAGGCCATTGGGGCAATAATCACGAAACTGCTCTATATCCAGCAGCTCATTGGTATAGCTCACTATCTCTTGTAGTAAAACCATGTAAAATTCCTTGTAATTCGTAACTTAACCCCAATCGTAATAAAATCAATGAACATGCAAAAGAATAAATCAGTGGCCTTCTTCTTCAAGTCCGTCATTTTTGGCCTTGCTGCGGCATTTATCATTCTTATTCTGCGTCCGGACCTGTTGGGACAGGGGCGGCCCGTGGTGGAATTAAATGAAGCCAAATCTCCAGCCCGTTACGATCTGGCCAATAACTTAACCGGCGGCGCGGTATCTTATGCCGATGCTGTCGACCTGGCCGCGCCAGCGGTTGTTAATATCTATACCACAAAACTCATTACAGAGCGCGCCAATCCATTATTCAACGATCCTTTTTTTCGACATTTCTTTGGCGACCAGTTGGCCCCGCGTCAAAGACTGGAAAGCAGCCTGGGTTCGGGCGTGATCGTAAGTGAAAACGGGTACATCCTCACAAACAACCACGTGGTTGAAGGCGCCGACGAAATTCAGGTCGCGTTGCGCGACGGTCGTAATGCCGAAGCAACCATTGTTGGCACTGACCCGGAATCTGATCTCGCCGTTTTGAAAGTCAAACTGGAAAATTTACCGGCTGTCACCATTGGACAGTCTGATGAAGTACGTGTCGGAGATGTCGTACTCGCTATTGGTAATCCCTTTGGCGTAGGACAAACCGTAACAATGGGCATCGTCAGCGCTATGGGTCGCAATACGGTTGGCATTAATACTTATGAAAACTTTATTCAGACAGATGCGGCAATTAATCCGGGAAATTCCGGTGGCGCACTTATCAATCCCTTTGGCCACTTAGTCGGTATAAACACGGCCATTTTTTCCAAGTCCGGGGGCTACCAGGGTATTGGTTTCGCGATTCCCGGCAAATTTGCCATTGAAGTCATGCAACAGTTAATTCAGCACGGGCGCGTCATCCGTGGCTGGTTGGGGATCGAGGTTCAGGATATCACACCAGAACTGGCTGAGTCGTTTCGGCTTAAAAGCACACAAGGTGTCATTGTGGCGGGAATTCTACGTAATGGACCTGCTGCTCAAGCCGGCTTGCGTCCAGGGGACATCATAATAAAGTTAAACGATACGGAAATCGAAAACTCTCGACAGGTGATGAATGCTATCGCCAAGATTAAGCCTGATAATGAAATTACTATTGGGATTATGCGCCAGGGTAAAGCAGTGACACTGGAAGGCCACGTAGGACAGCGTCCGGAACAACGGTCTCGTCGTCAACAACAACGACAGTAGCCCGGTTAACACTTTAATCGCCATTGTCAGAGCCAAAATAACTGACCAGCGTTTCAATTTGCGACGGATAAGTAAAGGGACTTTGCATTAACAGGTTATGCCCAATACTTAGCGCTTCTGAGACCTTTCCCCGAAGCACTTTATCAGAATCCTGTTCAGCCAGTTGCAGACTAAGTTGCAACAGCGTTGCAGACGCAGAAGGCAAAGGCGCATCTTTTATAACGGACTCTCCAAACTTTTGTGGCAACAATGGCCGGTCCGACAAATGCCAACCCGTATTGTCATAATACTGCTGCCAGGCAATCTCAACCCAGCGTTTAACGAGCTGAAAGTCCTGTTGATTGCCCGATAACAAATACCACTTCCACAAACCTTGAGCAGCAAAAACATAGTCCTCCAGAGTGCCCGGGCTTAGTTGTCGATTATCCTTTTTAGCCCGCAATAAGGTTTTTCCATCCCATAATGTTTCCACAATATAATCGCGTAATTTCTGTGCCGCTTCTTTAAACTTTGAACCATTCTCCAGCTTTGCACCCGCAACCAGGGCTTGCAGTGCCAGACCATTCCAGCCAGCAAGTTGCTTGTCATCCCTGGGAATTGACCGCTGCTGTCTTGCCTCAAACAGTTTCCATTGCGCACTGGCCGTCACTTCCATAATCTTGCTGGTTGTAACACCCAGTTTCTCCGCCACTGAATCCGGTGACAACACATGCCGCGGCAGGAAACCCGCCTCAAATTGCGAGCTGTTTTCCATACCCCAAAGCAAATGCACAACTTCGAATTCCTGCCTGGTAAGCAACTTTCTCAAACGCGTTTCAGACCACAAATAATAACCACCTTCGACATTCTGATTGTCGAGCGCGGACAAACTGGAAATAAACGCACCATCCGCTGTCTTTAATTCGCGCAACATAAAATTCAGTGTTTCACGGGCAATACCATTGTAATCGGGACGCTTTAATAATTTTGCAGCACGCATATACAGCAATGCCAACTGCGCATTATCATAAAGCATTTTTTCAAAGTGAGGGGTTTGCCAGGTAGGATCAGTAGTATAGCGAAAGAAGCCTCCGCCAATGTGGTCACGCAAACTCTGGGTAACCATGTGATCGAATGTTAATTCCAAAAATGCTTTAACAGTTTGTTGTCGCCCACGCTGGTAGTGATTCAATAAAGCATTAAGCTGAGGCGCCATGGGAAACTTGCTTTGATCGCCAAATCCCCCGGACATTTCATCAGTAAAACCCAGTGTTTCCTGCAAAAACTGTATTGCCAGCCTGGTTTCAACGCCTCTTTTCAATTCTGATTTGACTAACTTTTTCTCTTTGCTCAATTGCTGTGAAGCCTCGCGTGCCAGCTGTTTCACCGCGTCCGCATCTTTCTGCCAAAGCAGCGTCATCTGCTGCAATAGCGTAGTAAACTGAGCCCTGGGTAAATATGTTATGCCTATAACAGGATAACCATCGGAGCTAATGATCACATTCAGAGGCCATCCTGCAGTGCCACGGGTACGTTGAACAAATTCAATCAGGTAGGCATCTAAAGCAGGATCCAGTTCACGATCAACCTTAACGGGTATGAAATGGGTATTAAGCAATTTGGCAACACTATTGTTGCTGAAACTCTCGCGCTGCATTACATGACACCAGTGGCAGGAAAAATACCCAATGGAAACAAATAACATTTTATTTTTCTGTTTTGCCAGCTCCATGACACGCGGATTCCATTGCTGCCAGGCTACAGGGTCATTTTCATGCAAGCGTAAATAGGGAGAACCATGTCCCCGCATGCTATTGGCGAGTGTCGGGTCGCCCTTTACCAAAACCGGCATCGTCATACCAGCGAGGAGCACTGCAATTATTAATACACATCGCGATTTTGTCATGGTCGTTATAGATCAATCGTGGTTATAAATTCCTGGACAACTTAATGCCTGCTTTAATGCCGGAGCCAAATTACTTCTTCCCAAGGCCATGCTATATCGCTGAGATAAAATAACATTTTGTATTCCCGGAATCCTCCTGGTAAAGCCAGCCACCAACACCCTGTCTAGATTCCTGTATATGCTCCGACTCGAATCCGCACAGCAAATTTCGACGACCAATGGGCATCCTGTAAAAATTACTCGCTTTCTATTAAGCATTTTCCTACAAACCACCAATAATTCTAGCATCGAAGAGTTTTATTATCTTACTCATAGTAATTCTGGTTAAATTTGATAAACTTAATTTAAATAATAACGATAATCGTAGCAGCTAAGGAATAGCACTACAGCCCCCGCCATTCACAGTGATTCAATATGTTGTAATGACGGGATAGATCTTATCTCATAAATCATCATCAACAAGTTTGGTAACAAGGGAATGGTTACAAAGCTGAGTGATCACTTACAGCAAATTGCCAAATTGGCCGGATACTGCATGGTACTCATGGCATT
The DNA here is from genome assembly GCF_975902315.1 of Kaarinaea lacus. Classification (NCBI taxonomy): domain Bacteria; kingdom Bacillati; phylum Cyanobacteriota; class Cyanophyceae; order Nostocales; family Nodulariaceae; genus Kaarinaea; species Kaarinaea lacus. The sequence goes on from NZ_CDLKIE010000276.1 coordinate 13,295, forward strand.
TAGTTCCGGCTTGCTTCGTGCTGAATTAATTTTTTCGGCGCCTCCCCGGGAAAACGAAACAAAAGGCCAGGAAACTTACGGTCCTTTGGTTAACTATCTCAGCTATGTTATTGGCGAGAAAGTTATCTATGAACACCCGGATGGTTGGGCTGATTATTCCAACAATATGCGTAACGGGCACTATGACATCGTTTTCGACGCCCCACACTTTGGCGCATGGCGTATAAAACACATCAGTCATGTGCCGGTTGTACGCTTACCTGGCTCATTGGGCTTTGTCGTCGTTGCAAGAAAAAATGAACGTAATATAAATACGATAAAAGACCTGTTATCCGTAAAAGTCTGTGCTCTTGCATCACCTAATCTGGGTACTGTAACTTTCTATAATCTGCTGGGTAATCCTGTTTACCAGCCTCGTATACATGAAGTCAAAGGTGGATTTGCCGGTGTTTTCCAGGCGCTAAAAAAAGGTAAATGTGATGCTGCTGTTTTACGTGACAGCTTCTATTACAATATGGATCCACGAGAAAAAAAATGGTTAAAAGTAGTTACCGCAAGTAAACCCATTCCCAACCAGACCATTACAGTTAGCCCGCGATTACATTCTAAAAAAGATATTATTGCCCAGAAGCTGGTTTCTGTAGAAGGAAAAAAAGCTGCCGCAAATTTATTACGACGGTTTGGAGGGAAACAGGATGATCTCTGGCTGGTCAACCGGGGGGAATTTAAAGACCTGGATCATTTACTGACTGGCGTAGTCTTTGGTTGGTAAACCTGACAGCCTGCCTGTTTCTATTCCCCATACATTTACTGCTACCACAACCAGGCCGCGCCGCGTACTCCACTGGAATCACCATACTTCGGTGGCATCAACCGCGTCGAGACAGTATCAGAAAATACATACTCGCACCACAATTTTGGCACGTTGCCATATAAGCGTTCTATATTGGACATGCCACCTCCCAATACAATAATGTCAGGATCAAGGATATTAATAACGTGCGCCAGTGCTCTGGCCATTCTTACTTCATAGCGTTTTAACGCTGCATTACAATCTACATTTCCTGCCTGGGCCTGTTGTACGATTTCTTCCGCATTGTATTGAATACCCGTCACATTAAAAAATTCGCGCGCTAAACCGGGGCCAGAAAGAAAGGTTTCGATACAGCCACGTCGTCCACAATAGCAGGCAGGGCCTGGCAGCTCATCCGCATGAGGCCAGGGCATAGCGTTGTGTCCCCATTCACCGGCAATAGCGTTGGGTCCGGTCAGTATTTGCTGATTGACAACGACACCACCGCCCGTTCCAGTACCAACAATAACTCCAAATACGACTTTCCCCTCTTTTCCGGAGCCATCGATGGCTTCCGACAATGCGAAACAGTTTGCATCATTTGCCAGCCTCACAGGCCGCTGCAAAAAGCCTTCAATATCGTTTTGTAATGGCTTACCGTTCAGCCAGGTAGAGTTGGAGTTTTTCAATAAACCAGTAGCCGGTGATATGGCTCCCGGTGTACCGATGCCAATGCTGGCCCTGGTATTTAATGATTGCTCAACTTCCTCTACCAACTGCGCAATCGTTGCAAGTGTTGCCTGATAATCATCAGGCGTGGTGGGTACGCGCTTGCGGAATAACGCTTCTCCGGATTCGGATAAGGCAATCACTTCGGTTTTAGTGCCGCCAAGATCAATACCTACACGTATACTGTTGGCCATAGCTAGCTACCTTTGCCTTTGATAAATATGCTGCCTTGCGATATCCAGGGCTTCGCATACTTGCTCCACGCCTTTCAGTATACGCGGTGTATGGCGATTAATAGTATCTGCATCAACATGGAATAAATTATCGTAGCGCACCGCGTCCAGTGTTATCCATTGTCGCCAGTCATCCAGCCATTCCGGTGCCTGCCCATTGCTACTGCTGGCGATAATAACCTGGGGATTAGCCGCCAGTACTGGCTCGACAGCGACCGTCGGGGCAAGGCTATTCATGGCAACGAAGACGTTCTTACCACCGCAAAATTCAATGACTTCATTAATAATGTGCTGACCATTAACCGTCATCATGGGCTGGTTCCAGATTTCATAAAAAACGGTAACGGATTTTCTACCGCTATAACGTACTCGCAACTTTTCTAACTGATTTTGATAATCAGCGACCGCAATCGTTGCCTGTTTACGCGTTCCCGCCAGTTCCGACAAACGCAACATAGTGGCAGGTATATCGATCAGTGATTTCGGCTCACTTCGAAAAATCACATAATCCATTTGTTGCAGGCTATTTAGTGCCGAATCGGGATTACCAGTTTGCCAGGCTACAATTAAATCAGGCTGCAAAATACTAATACGTTCCAGATCAATGGCTGTATGGTTCCCTACCCGCTGGATCGATTTTACCTGTGGCGGATAATCACTGTGCTCCACGACACCAACAATCTTGTTACCGGCTCCAATGGCAAACAGCAATTCTGCAATATTGGGCGCGAGACTAACAATGCGCTGCGCAGGTTGCTGTAAAACAATATTCTTACCCGTATCATCACGCACTCGAATTTCTTCAGCGTTACCTGGCACACTATCCGCCGCAAACACAATGGCGCCTGACACGATAGCGATAATGAAACGAGAAGCATTACTCAACATCACTCGATTATTACATCGCTGGAACGGAATATCACCCAATGACTGGTGTAACTCAGCGACATGCGCTAGATTAAGATGAAATCTGTAAATTTTTATACCTATGAAAATCGATAAAACAAAAGGCTTACTGGACGAGGCTCGGCAGGTCGCATCACCAAATTACGATGAGCGACCCGACCAAACTGATTTCGATCTTATTGTTGTTCATGGAATAAGCTTACCGCCAGGTGAATATGGTGGATCCTGGATTGATGCTCTTTTCACCAATTCCCTGGATCCCAATGCGCACCCCTACTTCATGGAAATCCATCAACTGGAAGTCTCCACGCATATTCTCATAAGACGCGACGGTGAAATCGTGCAATATGTGCCATTCCACAAGCGAGCCTGGCATGCCGGTAAATCAAGTTATGACAGTCGCGAGCGGTGTAATGACTTTTCCGTTGGTATTGAACTGGAGGGCAGCGACGAGCAGGCATACGAAAATGTACAGTATCAGCAATTAGCCAATGTCATTCGCACCTTGTGCGACACCTATCCCGGGCTTAACACTCGGCGAATCACCGGACACAGCGATATTGCCCCGGGTCGCAAAACCGATCCTGGCCCCGCATTCGACTGGGACAGGTTGTACGAGTTGCTCAAAACTGATCCTCAGAAATAACTATAATTAATAGTTACAAAAATTAATAGTTACAAACCGTTTTTTCGTAACCATGATCCACGTATAATAGCGGCGTTCAATAATCGGGAATTATTTTAATTATGAGCTTACTCACCATCCTGTTCAGCCTTGCGGTTGAACGATATGTCGACGCACTCGACAACCTGCGCAGTTTTGACTGGAGCATTTCTTTTTCCAACTGGATCAAGGAGAAATTTTCCAAATCTGAGTTCTGGAATGACACACTGGGTTTAATAGTTATTATCCTTTTACCGGTGTTTCTGTGCGCCATTATTTACAACCAGCTATACAACGCACTGGGGCTATTAGGCTTCCTGTTTTCAATGGCTGTTCTGGTTTACTGCATGGGACCACAACGAGTGCATCATGTCGCACGACTCTACATCGATGCCGGTGAACATGAAGACGAACACAGTTTAAAAACCTACGCTACGGATCTGCTGGGATCCGAACTTCCCGATGACACGCTGGAAGTTAATCGCAAAGTTTGCGAAAAACTTCTTATCAGCACCAACGAAAACTTATTGGGCGTCTTTTTCTGGTTTGTATTATTGGGCCCAATGGGCGCGCTCATGTTTCGAATCGCCGGTGTATTGTATATCGATTCACAACAGCAAAGTGAAAATGAGAACCAGGAATACACTGAATTCAATAATTCCACTCGTTTACTCTACGCAATTTTATTGTGGCTGCCTGCGCAACTTACTACATTGGCCTTTGCCATTACCGGCAGCTTCATTGATACCTTGCATGAATGGAAAAGTCGTATACCCAACGACTACCTTAATCCCAAAGAATCCGAGGACACCCTGTTTCATAGTGGCTTAAGGTCATTGCAGCTGGATCCTGAAACACACCAGTTTGATTTCAACACCGTGCACGAGATCCTGGCACTTTCCTGGCGTAGCATTATTCTTTGGGTAACTGCGCTTGCGCTACTAACGCTGGCTGGTCTGGCTGGCTGAGCATAACATCAGTCGCAGATTCTCAATGCCACAAGTTCCCCACACTCTAATCGACATTATTCGTCACGGTGAACCCGTGGGTGGTAAACGCTACCGCGGTCAAATCGACGATCCGTTAAGTGAAAAAGGATGGCAGCAAATGCGTGAAGCTGTTGCTGATCAAAATCCATGGGATGTCATTATCAGCTCCCCACTGTTACGTTGCGCTGAATTCGCAAAGGAACTGGCTCAACGACACACGCTTCCCCTGGAGTTTGAAGATCGAATCAAGGAAATTCGCTGGGGCAAATGGGAAGGCAGCACACCTGAGCAACTAAACCGGCAAGACCCTCTCACAGTTGTTCGCGCATTACGTGATCCGATAAATCACCGGCCATCGGATGCAGAAGATATCAATGAATTTCAACAACGCGTCATTGACGCATGGAATGCGATCACCGCCAAACATCATACCAGGCATGTATTGATGGTCGCTCATGCCGGCATCGTTCGCGCAATTTTGACACATATACTGGAGACACCTGTCGAGCACATGTTTCGCATTCATGTGCCTAACGCTTCTATTACCCGCATCCAGATAGACCACCACCATGACCAGGCATTTACAAAAATACTGTTTCATGGCAGTAAATTGTAATATCGCCCAGGACCAGTATTTAAAACCGGCCATTAAGCCTGAGATGAAATATCACATCCGGGGATGCGTGCACAATCAAATCTTCAACAACACCAACATCCAGGTTCCAGCTGTTACTGAACTTAACATTACCCCCGATCGTCA
>NZ_CDLKIE010000277.1:0-5709 GCF_975902315.1 Kaarinaea lacus
ATTACAGAAATCGAACGCGGTAGTGATTTACTCGACAACACGCCGCGGCAAATATTCCTGCAACGTGTGCTTGGTTTAGCACAGCCAGAGTATGCCCATTTGCCCATCGCGACCAATGTCAATGGTGAAAAATTAAGCAAACAAACTTTTGCCCAGCCAGTCAGCAACTTCCCCCCTTCCGTTAACCTGATCAAAGTCCTTGAATTTCTGGGACAAAACCCGCCTGCCGAACTTGCTACGTGCGAACTGGACAGTATATGGCAATGGGCTCTCGAGCACTGGCAACTGCACAGAGTACCCAAAGTCCTCAAAATCTCACTGGATGCCTAGCAAGCAATCACGGCCTGTTTAGGCGGTCTTTTTTGCGCTGGGTCAGTGTCTTGGTCGACCAGTAGTGCGGTAATACGGTATCGTTTGTTAACATAAGCCAAAACAATGACAACCAAGCACAGGAGAAGCTTATGGCCACAGATAACATCGAATCCATACTGCAGGAAAATCGTTTGTTCCCACCGTCTGATGGCTTTACGAAGCAAGCACGTCTCAATAAGGAGTCCCTGGACGAGCTAATAAAAAGCGCCCAACAGGATCATGAAGGCTTCTGGGCGGGTTTGGCGCGCGATGAACTCAGCTGGCAAAAACCATTCACACAGGTCCTGGACAGCAGCAAGGCACCCCACTTTCGCTGGTTTTACGACGGTACCCTGAATGTTTCCTATAACTGTCTGGATCGACACCTGGATTCACTGGGTAATAAAACCGCGATTGTATTTGAGGGCGAAAAAGGTGATACACAGCACCTGACGTTCTCAGAACTGCACAGCAAAGTTTGTGAATTTGCCAATGGCTTGAAATCCATCGGTATTAAAAAAGGCGATCGAGCGGTTATTTACATGCCCATGGTACCGGAAGCGGCTATCGCTATGTTAGCGTGCGCACGCATAGGCGCCATTCATTCCGTAGTATTTGGTGGCTTCTCCGCAGAATCATTAAAAGATCGAATCGAAGACGCCGGCGCAGTTTGCGTGATAACTGCTGACGGTGGTCATCGTGGTGGCAAAATCGTAGAGCTTAAAGCAGCTACCGATAAAGCACTCTCCCATGGTTGCGAGACGATTAACAAGGTTGTCGTTTTAAAACGCACCGGACACGACATCAATTTTGACGCAAGCCGGGATATCTGGTGGGATCAATTGATCGAAGGCCAAAGTTCAGATTGCGAACCCGAATGGATCGACAGCGAACATCCACTGTTCCTTTTATACACCTCAGGCTCTACGGGTAAACCAAAAGGTATTCAACATTCCTCAGCCGGGTATTTGCTTAACTCTATTATCACCATGAAATGGGTGTTTGATATCAAGGATGACGACATCTACTGGTGTACTGCAGATGTTGGCTGGATCACCGGCCATAGTTATGTCACTTACGGACCATTAGCCGTTGGCGCTACCATGTTAATGTATGAAGGCGCACCCGTGGTGCCCGATCCTGGCCGGTTCTGGAAAATTTGCCAGGATCATAAAGTCACTATTTTTTATACCGCCCCAACAGCCATACGCGCCTTGATGAAACAGGGTGATGACTACCCAAACAGCTACGACCTTTCCAGTATTCGTTTACTGGGAACGGTGGGTGAACCCATCAATCCGGAAGCCTGGATGTGGTATCACAAAGTAATTGGTAAGGAAAATTGTCCTATCGTCGATACCTGGTGGCAAACGGAAACCGGCGCTAACATGATTGCACCGGTTCCAGGCGCTGTTCCTACCAAACCCGGCTCTTGTACAAAGGCCTTACCCGGTATCGACGCAGCAATTGTGGACGAGGACGGAAATGCCATCGAAACGGCGAACCAGGGTGGTTACCTGGTGATTCGCAAACCCTGGCCATCCATGTTACGAACCATCTGGGGTGACGATCAACGTTACAAGGATACCTACTGGGGTAAGTTTGACGGAAAATATTACCTGGCTGGAGACAGTGCTCGTTGCGATGAAGATGGGTACTTCTGGATTATGGGTCGCATCGATGATGTTCTCAATGTGTCTGGACATCGGCTGGGCACCATGGAAGTCGAATCAGCACTGGTTGCTAATCCTAAAGTTGCTGAAGCGGCAGTTGTTGGTCGACCAGACGAAGTCAAAGGTGAAGGTATTTTTGCCTTTGTGGTGTTACGTGGAGAACGCCCCGAGGGCGGCATTGACGAAGCGTTGATGCAGGAACTCCGTGCCTGGGTTGGAGAACAAATTGGTCCAATCGCCAAACCGGACGAAATTCGCTTTGCCGATAACTTACCGAAAACACGTTCCGGAAAAATTATGCGTCGCCTGTTAAGGACCATCGCCAAAGGAGAAGAAATTACCCAGGACACCTCCACTTTGGAAAACGAAGCAATCCTGCAGCAATTACAAGGCAAGGCATGATCCGGTACGTCATAAAAAAAGCAACCTGAATCAGCTTCAGGTTGCTTTTTTATTTTTTAACATTGAATTTCCAGGCGTTCAGATTAGCATCGATAATCAGCCTTAACTTTCCGCCTCATCAAAATAAACTTCAATATTCAGTTCACCAACAAACAACGCATCTATCTGCATGCCCTGCTTATCGTGGCTAACGCTAAAACCTTTTTGTTCCATTGGATTTATAGCACCAAATGCAAGCTCCCCTTTGGGTAAGGTCACATCCATCGTTACCCGCATTGGATAGTAACCATCGAGAAAGCGTCTATGAAATGGGCCATTATGCATACTGTAGGTCCCATCAAAGTTAGGATATAAAGAATGAACTTCCGCCGTTACACAAACCCGTGCATTTTCGGAAATATTGATTAATTGAACTGAATTTTTCTCTACCCACGCCTTTTCCACACCAACACTGGATAGAACCTGTATGTTTCGAGTCCTTCGACCGTGGTACATAATTTCAGCGATAGAAACCTTATCCAGATTTTCATGACATTGAACCAGGTCGACCCATCCATCTTTCAAACTTTGTGAATTTATCACCAGCTTGTTATGCAGCACATGGGGTGGTTTGTCAGGAGGTGAAGCTAAAAATTCCAGATCGCCTTCGTTAACAGCAAGTGCCCGTTCTTCAGAATCGTCATTAATAAATTGCTCCCATTCATCATCCGTATTGGCAGCCTTCATACCCATAATACTGATAGCGGCGAAAGCAAATACCAGTAAACTCCAAACATTTTTTTTAATAGTAGTCACCATCCACATCATTAAACCTCCTGTAAACCTGCTCTCGAATACCTGCAGAATTAAGAAGTCTCAATATTCGATAAAAAAGCAAGCATAAGAACCAGCTGTTAATCTAACGAGCTTATTGCGCTCTCGCAACCATAAAATCTCTGACAGTTTTTTTACCGGTCAGATTGAAACAAAAGCAAGGAATAAAGCTATAATAAATCAGGACGTTACCGTTTTACGCTTTTGTTATATAATTTATGATTTCTGGATAAAAAACGTGTCCATACAGTAAATAATGACTAACCGATCATGTCGATTCCAGAGATAAATCGTTAATTTTTCAGGAAAATTCGGGCTAAAGCTTTATCTAAAAAAGCCGTAAAAATATACAGTTATTCTACGAAAGACAACAAATTGAAAATTTTCAATGCAACATCAAAGATATTGAGTGGCAGTTAACGCTAATGGGTGCAAAATATTTTTCGCTACTCAGCCTTCGTTTAAAATTAATGCATAAAAATTAAATATTCGAAACAGGGCTTGATCAGTTAAACGTTAACCGAGAAATTATGAAGATCACTGGATCAAAAACGTTTTTCATTATTGGCTTTATCAGTATCATCATGCTACTGATAGCGTTAATAATTGTCTGGCATAACACCATTCTTACCAGCACCGAACGCTTACAACGTATTGCTGACGCTCAGTTAGAAACTTCACTGTTGACCACCATGCGCGATGCCACCCATCGACGGGCAATTTCCCTGGCCCGTATGAACGCCATGGATGATCCCTTTGACCGAGATGAAGAATTTATCAAAATTCGCGAAATGGGCACCACCTTCCTTAAAGCAAGGGACAAGCTTTGGGATCGCCCCATGAATAAGCAAGAAGAATTAGCATGGGAAGTTGCCAGAAAAAGAATGAATGAAGGTGGTATGACTCAACAGCGTGTATTAACGCTTATCCAGGATGATGCAATGGATGAAGCTAAAAAAGCCTTCATTAAAGAGGTAGTACCGTTGCAGGATTCCTTTGTCGACAGTATATCGGATATCCTGGAGATGAAACGTAATGAAGTTGAAAAGGAACTGGCCCAGGCAGCAAAGCACAACGAAGAAGCGTATCGCTTTATTGGCTTGCTTGGAAGCGTAGCATTCATCTTGAGCATATTTATGGTAGTTGTTATCCAGCGCACCAATAAAACAGAAACAGCACTGGTTGAACAGAGTGACCGTATTCGCTCACTCTACGAAGTATCATCCATGGCAGGTCTGAAGCTAAGCGAACAAATAGATGAGATGCTTTATCTTGGTTGTCGCTTCCTGAAAATGGATTGCGGCCGGGTTAACAAAATAGAGCCTGAAAAAAATATCTCAACAGTTCTAAATGTCGCAGGTAACGATACCTTTGGTCAAACACCCGGGATGATGTATTTCCTTGACGAAAGCATTTGTAGTCTAACAATTGATTCAAGCGGCCCACTAGCCATTACCGATATTAAGGATCCCAAAATACGCGGGCATCACAAGAGTTTAAGGATTGCCAAGGTACAATCGTATATCGCCGCCCCAATAACGGTAAACGGCAAAGTTTACGGTACTGTAAATTTTTCGTCGCGCAATAAACGCAGCACAAACTTTGCTGAAACTGACAAAGACCTTGTCAATCTCATTGGCAGCTGGGTAAGTGTCGCCATTGAACGCCAACTCCAACAACAGGAGCTTAGCGTTGCAAAAGATACGGCTGAGTCCGCCAATAAAACCAAGAGCGCCTTTCTTGCCAATATGAGTCACGAATTACGTACACCTTTAAACGCAATTATTGGTTACAGTGAAATGCTATCTGAAGAAGCTGCTGATTCCGAAAACCGCGAGACAGTATCCGACCTGGAAAAAATCAACATGTCTGGCCATCACCTGTTATCACTCATAGATGATGTACTGGATTTGTCAAAAATTGAAGCGGGCAGAATGGAGTTTGTGTTTGAAGACTTTGATATTGAGCCTGTTATTAATGAAACTATCGCAACAATCATGCCTTCTATCGACAAGAATAACAACAATCTCAAGCTTAATTTGAGTGGAAAGAAATTTGCACTACATGCAGACAAAATGCGATTTAAGCAGGTACTCTTTAATTTGTTGAGTAACGCAAACAAATTTACCAAAAATGGCAACATTGAAATTAACGTAAAATCACTTACTCAGAATGATCGTGCCTGCCTGGCCATTGAGGTTAAAGATAGTGGTATCGGAATGTCGCCAGAACAAATGACCCGCGTGTTTGAAGCATTTACCCAGGCCGATCCATCAATCAGCAAAGAATACGGTGGCACAGGTTTAGGCCTGGCTATCAGCCGCCGAATCTGTACGTTAATGGATGGAGAAATTTCAGTAGATAGCGTTGAGAATGTTGGCTCGAGTTTTACGGTAATACTACCCACCGCGCAGGCCAATAAAGATGTCGCCGTCGCATAATTTTCTAAAGCTATTTTCTCGAATATTCC
>NZ_CDLKIE010000278.1:0-9796 GCF_975902315.1 Kaarinaea lacus
GGGGATTCCCGCAGCCGTTTGTCCGCCGCGATCACCACGCCATAGGCCGCGGTAACGCCAATAGCCGGTGCGCCACGGACCACCATGTCCGTTATCGCCTGCGCGATACTCTCCACATCGGTAAATTCCAGGTAAATTTCTTCTGCAGGCAAGCGTCGCTGGTCCAGTAAAACCAGCTGATTGTTTCGCCATTGAACAGCGCGAATGGAATCATGTAAGGTCATTAAAAACTCTCTGGATCGCCTTTCTCTGTAAACTTTTTTTGTAACCTTTATTTTGTAAACTTTCTTTGTAAATCCAGGCTAATAAAAGTTTGTTAATACCACGTATTAGTAAATACTACGTAAATGTTGGTTAGTGAATACCGCGTCAGGGAAAGCAAATGTAACACCTTATTTCTACAGGCGCCAATGCCTACAGACAGCAAGATTCGCGCATCAGTCACGCAAAACCTTCCGGTACGAGAGGATAAACTTGCATCATAGGGCTGCTTACGAGTAAGGTTCAACCATGCAAACCGTTGACACACTGATACATGCTGAATGGATCATCACCGTCGATGCAAACGATACGGTGCTAACGCATCATACTATGGCGGTACACGAAGGCCGTATCATTGAGATTCTACCCTCAGAGAAGGCGCAGCAAAAATACCAAAGCGAAACGGTTCATACGCTCGAAAACCATGCGCTCATTCCAGGTTTAATCAATACCCACACCCATGCAGCGATGACATTGTTTCGCGGTCTCGCCGATGATTTGCATCTTATGGAATGGTTACAGGACCATATCTGGCCGGCGGAAGGTAAATGGGTGAGCGATGAATTTGTTCATGATGGCACCATGCACGCCGTGGCTGAAATGATTCGCAGCGGCACGACCTGCTTTAATGATATGTACTTTTTCCCCGATGTAACCGCTCGCGTCGTGGACAGTGTCGGCATGCGCGCAACCGTAGGATTGATCCTCATCGATTTTCCCACGGTCTGGGCCAGTGACGCGGACGAATACATCAGTAAGGGCCTTGAAGTCCATGACCACTATCGCAGTAATACACGGATCTCTACTGCCTTTGCACCTCACGCACCCTACACCGTTTCTGACGATCCACTACAACGCATTGAAACGTTGGCCGAGGAACTGGATCTGCCTGTACATATCCACGTACATGAAACAGCATTTGAGGTCAAACAGGCCGTTGACCAGACCGGTTTACGGCCACTATCGCGGCTTAGCGAAAAAGGCCTGGTATCGCCGCGATTGCTCGCAGTACACATGACGCAATTGACTGATGATGAAATCCAGCTTCTGGCAACCAGCAATGCCAACGTCGTACATTGTCCCGAATCCAATTTAAAACTGGCGAGCGGTTACTGCCCCGTGCAGCGTCTCATTCAAGCCGGCGTTAATGTTGCGCTGGGCACCGATGGTGCCGCCAGCAATAATGACCTGGATATGCTGGGCGAAATTCGCAGCGCCGCATTACTGGCAAAATCTGTGGCTGGTGACGCCAGCGCGATTCCTGCGCAGCAGGCCCTGCGCATGGCCACTATAAATGGTGCCAGGGCACTGGGCCTGGATGAAACCATTGGCTCCCTTGAAGTGGGTAAATCCGCCGATATAGTTGCCATCGATATGGGCGCACTGGAAACACAGCCTCTGTACCACGTGGTTTCCCAGCTGGTCTATTCCGCGACGCGCAACCAGGTCAGGCATGTTTGGGTGGCTGGCCAGCAATTATTGAAGGATAATGTGTTAACCACTATCGATGAACACGAGGTTATCGCCAAATCCCGTAACTGGCGGGACAAAATTTTCCAAAGCGATTTGGCGCAACAAACCGAAAAGCACTAACTTACAATGACAACTTTACTCATCAGCAAAAAATACCATGACACAAGCTACAGCGAAAAAACATAAAAGCCACAATGTCGATCCCAAGGAGATTGCCAAGTTTGAAGCCCTGGCTGCGCGCTGGTGGGATCCCAATAGTGAATTCAAACCACTGCATGACATCAATCCACTGCGACTGAATTTTATCAATGAGAAAGCCGGCCTGGCAGGTAAAAAAGTGATCGATGTCGGCTGTGGTGGTGGCATTCTCGCTGAAAGCATGGCACAAAGCGGCGCAACCGTAACCGGTATCGATATGGGCGAAGCACCCCTCAATGTTGCCCGGTTGCATGGCATGGAATCAGGTGTCGAGGTTGACTATCAACTCATTAACGCCGAAACGATTGCCGAACAACAGCCAGCGCAATTTGACATCGTGACTTGCATGGAAATGCTCGAACACGTCCCCGATCCCGGCAAGACAATCGACGCCTGCGCCAGGCTTGCAAAACCGGGAGGGCAGATTTTCTTTTCCACCATTAACCGTAATCCCAAATCGTTTTTATTTGCCATCATCGGTGCCGAATATGTACTACGTATGCTACCCAGGGGAACCCATGAATATCGTAGCTTCATTCGACCATCGGAACTGGAATCCTGGTCACGGCACGCGGGACTGACGCTGGAACATTTGACGGGTATGACTTATAACCCGTTTACCAAAACCTATTCATTGGGTCATGATGTTGATGTGAACTACATGATGCATTTCAGCAAGGCTGACTAGCAATACCTTACACTTAACTATCTATCACGGTAGGTCTAAACGACAAATGGAAACTGAATTTACTACCAGCGCAATTATTGCCGTCATTGTCGTTGTTTCAGTTGCGATCGCTTCTGCATTAATTGGGGCCCTGACTGTTTACCTGCGCAGCCAGTTAAAATTTACCCTGTTACGGGAAAAACATGCTGCATTGGAAGCTACGATGGAATCTGAACGCCACGCTTCCACTGAACGCATCGCTGAACTGGAGAAAGCCCGCGAACAACTCGCTGACACTTTTGGCGCATTATCCAATGAAGCACTTAAAGCCAACAGCTCGCAGTTTTTAAAACTTGCCCAGGAAAATCTGAAACAGTTCCAGATACAGGCACAAAACGAATTAACGCAAAAAGAAAAATCCTTTGAAAGCCTTGTCACACCTATCAAGGAAACACTGGAAAAAACCGAAAAACAAATTCGCCAGATGGAACACGAACGAAAGGAAGCGCATGGTGCTTTGACACAACATCTGCAAAGCATGCTGGAATCGCAACAGGCATTACAGGGTGAAACCCGCAATCTGGTAAATGCGTTACGGCGCCCCGAGGTACGCGGCCAATGGGGTGAGCTTACCTTGAAGCGGTTGGCAGAACTGGCCGGCATGGTCGAGCACTGTGATTTTTACGAACAGGAACACACGGCTACAAAAGAAGGTGCGATGCGCCCTGATATGATCGTTCGCATGCCAGGCGGACGCGAAATCGTCGTCGATGTAAAAACACCGCTGGATGCTTATATCAGTGCAGTAGAAACCAGTGACGAAACGATACGCACTCAACACCTGCAACGTCACACCAAAAATGTGAAAGAACGGGTGCGTGAATTATCCAGCAAAGCGTATTGGTCTCAGTTTACCCACTCGCCCGATTTTGTGGTGTTGTTTATACCTGGCGAACAGTTTTTGAGTGCGGCACTGGACAATGATCCAGGATTAATGGAATACGCCATGCAACAGAAAGTAATTCTGGCGACACCCACCAGTTTAGTCGCATTAATGCGCGCCATAGCCTATGGATGGCGACAGGAATCGCTCGCAGAAAACGCTGAGCAAATCCGCGAAGTGGGCAGCGAACTGTACCATCGCCTGGCAACGTTTACCGATCACCTGAGTAAAATTGGCAAAAGTCTTACCAGTTCAGTCCAGCACTTTAATAAAGCGGTGGGTTCACTGGATACACGCATCCTTCCCAGTGCCCGTAAATTTACCGAAATGGGAATTAGTTCGGAAAAGCCGATTGAATCTCTGTCGCAAATAGAAACGACCACAAGAAGCGTGGAATCTGCCACCGAACAGGAAGAAAAACAGACTGACCCGGTTCACTAGCACTACCCCGCTATTACCAATCACTCAGAGCGACTGCTCCTTTTTACTGTTCCTTAATGTCTTCATCCAGTTTATCGCGCAAGGCCTTTTTGCCCTCTTGCACAGCCGCCTTGCTCTTTTCCTTGGCTATCTCAGTGACTTCTTCAAAAGGATTGGCATAAAAAGGCCGGCCTTTGCCTATGTTCACCCCGAACCACATTCCCAACAGAAGCCCTATAACCAATCCAGCTATAAATTTTTTAAACCATTCCATAGCAATCTACCTGAAAAAGTAATTATTATTCGCCTATGGTAACTCAACACGATTTTCAAATACAGAATGCATACCAGCATTGCATTAAAATTGTACGATCTCACTACGAAAATTTTCCCGTAGCATCATTGCTGCTTCCGCGAAATTTACGACAACCCATTGCAGTCATCTACGCCTTTGCACGCTCTGCCGATGATTTTGCTGATGAAGGACAACTCACCCAGCAACAACGCCTGGAGAAACTTAACCGCTACTCCACGCTGCTTGAAACAATTAATGACATACCGCAAACAGATCCCATCTTTATTGCTTTACAGGATGTAATCAATAAACACCAATTACCTGTAAAACTATTTCACGATTTACTCACTGCGTTTAAACAGGATGTCACGAAAAAACGTTACCAGAATTTTAATGAGATACTGGATTACTGCCAACACTCTGCGAATCCGGTGGGACGTTTGCTGCTGCATTTAATTGGCCAGGCAACGCCAGAGAACCTGCAACGATCAGACAGCATATGCAGCTCACTGCAATTGATTAACTTCCTGCAGGATATTTTTCAGGACTATGATGAAAACGACCGTATCTATTTACCGCAAGATGACATGAAACAATATGGCGTTCACGAAGACATGATCAAGCAACAAGAGAGTACTGACGCCATGCGCACTTTAGTCAGCGAGCTGGCGCAACGTGCAAAATCCATGATGTTGTCAGGGACACCCCTGGGCAAACAAATCCCCGGACGCTTCGGCCTGCAATTACGAATGATGATCAATGGTGGCTTGCAAATTATAAAATTGCTTGAAAATCAAAAGGAAAATGTGTTCTCGCGACCCCGGCTGCAGCGTAAAGACTGGATCAAAATCGCACTCTACGCGATCATGAAAAAACCAGTTTATTAGACGCCACACAGAAAAACTTCATCCAGCTTGGAGGACATGGCACGAGTTGGTTATACTTTGAGATCTAGCAACAACAACAAAACACGATCTATGACGCCAGACGAATATTGTCAGGAAAAAGCCGCCAAAAGCGGTTCAAGCTTCTACTACAGTTTTTTGTTTCTACCACCTGAGCAACGCAAAGCAATAACTGCGCTGTACGCTTTTTGCCGTGAAGTAGATGATATCGTCGACGAATGTTCCGACCCGCAAATCGCGCGCATCAAGCTGCAATGGTGGCGTGACACCATGCGTGAAACAGTCAACGGTTCCCCTCAACACCCGGTCCAGAAAGCACTGGTAGATCCAGTACAAAACTTCGAACTGCCCTTAGAACTATTACTGGAAATTATTGACGGTATGGAAATGGATCTTGATAACAACCGCTATGCCACGTTTGACGATTTATCATTGTACTGTTACAGAGCGGCAAGTGTGGTTGGTCTGTTGGCAGCAAGGATTTTTGGTTACAAGGACCCCGCGGTACTCGATTATGCAAAAAACCTGGGCATGGCATTTCAACTCACCAATATTTTACGGGATGTGCGGGAAGACGCCGCCCGCGACCGAATCTATATTCCACAGGAAGAGTTAACACAATTCGGCGTATCCGAATCTGATATTGTCGAACATCGCTTTACTGACAACATGGCACGTTTATTAAAATACCAGTCTGATCGTGCGCATGCCTATTATCAAAAAGCGTTTGAACATCTACCGGAGCAAGATCGATATACACAACGCAGCGGTTTAATCATGGCTGCGATATACTTAAACACACTACAGGCCATCGAAAAAGATAACTACCGTGTGCTGGAGGGTCGCATTTCCCTGACACCCCTTAAAAAATTATGGCTGGCCTGGAAAACGGCCCGATCCGAGAAAAAGCGCCACAAAAAATACTTACAGACGTGTCGCACTTAGTGTAATCAACGATATGTCATTCACTATTCTGTCACTTAACTTCATTGCCGACCTGTGAATAAATCCAAACCCGTAACAATCGTGGGCGGCGGCTGGGCTGGCTTGACAACAGCTGTTGAACTGGTTCGCCACGATATTCCTGTTATTTTGCTGGAATCCGCCAAGCAACTGGGTGGACGGGCCAGACGTGTGCCGTTTGAAAACAACATCAAAAACTCCGATGAGCTAGCGGGTGCAACCAGCACCACCAACGGATCTAGCGGTAACAACGATAAAATCAGTGTCGATAACGGCCAGCATTTACTGCTAGGCGCCTATGATTCAACACTATCAATGCTGCGCACTGTCTCAATTAGCGAAGAAACCGTGCTAAAACGCGAAAAATTAGCTTTGAATATGAGGCGCCGCAAGGGACGAAATGTTAAGATTAAAACAGGTCGATTACCGGCACCGCTGCATTTAGCCTGGGGACTATTATTTGCGTCCGGGCTGACATTCAGCGATCGACTTAAAGCACTACAGTTTTGCAGGGCTTTGTTGAAAATGGATTTTACCATCCCGGAAGATGTCAGTTGCCTGGATTTATTTAAGCGTTTTCAGCAATCAGATACTGTCATCAAAACTGTATGGGAGCCACTCTGTATCGCAGCGTTAAATACACCCATAGAAACGGCTTCCGCCGTGGTGTATTTACGCATGTTACGCGAAGCATTTACGCACGCGGCCAGTGATTCAGACCTGCTTTTTCTGCGCGTTGATCTGGGTGAGGCCTATCCCGATCATGCAGTGAACTATATAGAAAAATATGGCGGCAATGTTCGCCTCGGCCAGCGAGTAATCGACCTGGACATCGACAATAAAAAAATAAAAGGATTAAAATTACAGGAAAGTGAAATAAAGTCGGACTTCGTCGTTCTGGCTACGCCACAATTTGCTACACGCAAACTACTGGCACCCCACGCAACGCTTTCCGATTTAACACAACAAATAACAAAATTTGAAACGCAGCCCATCGTTACGGTGTATTTACAATATCCGAAACAAGTAAAATTAGGCAACCCTATGATTGGCCTGGTTGACACATGCTCGCAATGGATTTTTGATCGTCGCTTGTATGGGCAACCTGGCTTGATGGCAGTCGTCATTAGTAGCAATGGGCCTCATATGGAACTGGATAACAACGCGCTTTGCGCCAAAGTGGAAGAAGAAATTGCCGGTTTCTTTCCGGCCTGGCCCAAAGCGAACCGCCGAATGGTGATTCGTGAGAAACGAGCCACCTTTGATTGTGTGACAGGATGCAATGATTATCGACCAACGAATAAAACATCAGTCGAGGGGCTTTGGCTGGCGGGTGACTATACTGATACAGGATTACCCGCGACTCTGGAAAGTGCTGTGCGTAGTGGCAAACGTTGTGCGCAATCAATTATAAAAACAATCCATCAATCGGGAGACAGTAGCTAAGATGCAGGAATATCATCCACAGGCAGGTTTGTTAAAAGATCGTGTTATTCTGGTCACCGGCGCGGGAGATGGTATCGGTGCCGCCGTTGCACAGGATTATGCAAAATATGGTGCGACTGTCATATTACTTGGGCGAACCCAGAAGAAACTTGAAAAAGTCTACGACCTGATAGAGCAAGCTGGTTACCCTCAGCCAGCGATTTATCCACTGGAACTGCAACTGGCTACACCCAAGGATTACAAAATTCTGGCCGCTACTATTAATAAAGAATTTGGCCGTCTGGATGGCTTACTGCACAACGCCGCTGTATTGGGAACACTCACCCCTATTGAGCACTATGATAACCGTTTATGGGCTCATGTATTACATGTCAATTTGAACGCTCCCTTTATGCTGACCAAAGCCTGTTTGCCACTTTTAAAGAAGGCACAGGAAGCCTCTATTATTTTCACATCAGCCAATGTTGGCTACAAAGGACAAGCCTATTGGGGGGCCTATGCTGTGTCCAAGGCAGCGACTGAAAACCTGATGGAGATTCTGTCCGAAGAACTGGAAGTGAACACGAACGTCCGTGTCAATAGCGTTGATCCGGGTCGCGTTCGAACCCGTATGAATGCCCTCGCCTATCCGGGTGATGATCCCAGCAATGTGCCGCTTCCCAAAGAAGTCACACCCGTTTATCTGTACCTGATGGGTCCAGACAGCGGTGGTGTTACCGGGGAACGTTTCGACGTGTAGCACCGAAAACGATCGGCAATCGCAATCATTCTTCCGCCAAATTTACGGCACATCAGCTTCATCGATTCCATAAGACCCTGTTTTACATATTGGTTTCAAGATTTCGTCAACTTGGCACGATATTCGCTGTAACCGCATTATTAATGATAATGAGGCTGGAGAGATGCCGCCCGTTCCACACACCGACAATAAAATACTGCCGGTTAAAAGTAATGGCAGCCTGACATCGATTTTAAACTCGAGTCAGACAAACAGCTTTGCAGATAAAAATCGTATTCTGCAAATCGCCGGGCTATTGCAAACATCATTAAATGTTGAGGAAATCATTTCTCACTTCAGTAACGAAATCAGCACAATAGTCGCCCACGATCACCTCAACTACATCAACGAAATCCTGGATATCAATTTTACTATTGGCAAGCGGGCGCGCTACTCGTGCACGTATGAACTCACCATTAACGAAAACAAACTTGGCATTATTAGTCTTACCCGAAGTAAAAAATTTACCGAGCAGGAAATCGAACAACTGGAAGGATTAATTTGCGCACTGCACTACCCTTTGCGCAATGCACTTTTATATAACGAAGCCGTACAGGCAGCACATAAAGATGCGTTGACCGGGATTGGCAATCGCGCCGCCATGACCACAGAGCTACATCGCCAACTGGAACTGGCATTTCGCCATGGCCGCTCACTGGGCGTAATCATGATGGATATCGACCACTTCAAAAAAATCAACGACAAGTATGGCCACGCCGTCGGTGATTTTGCGCTGCAGGCTTTGGTGGAATGCGCTGAAAAAAGTGTACGGATCTCTGATTTAATGTTCCGTTATGGCGGTGAAGAATTCGTCATTGTGCTGCCGGAGACCGATGAGTCCGGCGTATTAAGACTGGCCAAGCGAATTCGTCGTCGTGTGGAAAAGCTGGAAACCCGGATACAGGGGCAAACTATTCCGATGACAGTCAGTGTTGGCATCGCCACATTACAGGAATCAGACGATGACAAAACATTTATAGAGCGTGCCGACGAGGCACTTTATAAAGCAAAACGCGATGGCCGGAATTGTATTCGCATTGCTTCGTGATAATTAACCCGGATTTTTTGGTACAACTTGTTCATCCATAGCAATATCCAATCGTAGTAAAAGCAGTTGCACACATAGTAGTAATGCCTCCCCAATAGAGCATGACATCTTTTGATTTCATGCTCTTTTTTTTCGCCCCACCTTCTTTTTCGGTTTACGTGAACTACGGGATGGTTCATTTTTAGTTTTAGTTTTAGTTTTGGTTTTTGTTTTGGTTTTTGTTTTTGTTTTAGTCTTGGTAATAGTCTTTTTGTCCTGCTCAAACGGGGAAGGCAGTTGAACAGAGGCATACAATAGCTCAATCTGTGGTTTCGTTAACGCTTCACATTTACCTTTTCTCAGGCCACGCGGCAGCCGCACATTACCAAATAAATTCCTTGCCAGTCGATTCACCTGCAC
>NZ_CDLKIE010000279.1:0-3973 GCF_975902315.1 Kaarinaea lacus
CGCAACGAAATCAACCCGGCCCGAATTGATTAATTCCCGCTCCATATCCCCAACAAAGGTACCGACAGCAATATGTTCATGACTTAAGTTGCGAATTTCACCGACTATTACTGCCGGCTTTTTGTTGTGTTTACTGACGAAGTCCTGAAGCCACGGGCGACTTAGCACGTCATTAATCATTTCTTTTGATACCAGCTGTGAGTCAGTATCATTCCACTCGCCACTCAGATCCTTTACTTCGTCCGTATCAATACGTGTCACCTTTTTTGAACACGCAGTAAGTACAACAATTGAAAGACTGATAATTAATAACTGAAATAATAATTTTACAACGAATTTAGTATGTTGCTGTTGTACCTGAGAATCTCTTCCCTCGCTCATTATTTTTCTCCTGCCATACGGTCAAAAACATTGTCACCCTTGCTCTTAAGGTATTCACGAAATCCCTCATTCATACTATCAACATTATCCAGAATACCTTTCACATGCTTCATATCCAGTTCCGCAATAGAATAAATGGTATTCGACTTTTCGTCGCGATAATTACCGATGATCTTGGCGCCGGTAAGATTTACCTTGGTAATATTTTCAATATCGTGTGATACGGCTTGTGATAACTCTTGTTGTTCACCTGTACCGACAGATTCAACATAGTCTTTGGAAACCACATTCATATAGGAGGTTAAAACCCGCGCAACCTCCGCGCGTGCTCGATTATCTGCGGTGGATTTTTGTAGTGACATATCGCCCATTGCCGGTGCAAATCCTACACCGTGAAACAGGCGACCGTCCTTGTCTTTTAATATATTGGTGCCTTCATTTACCCAATCAGGTGCACCGCTGATATTCATGTCGCTTTCTACTTTGGTTTTACTCGAGCATGCGCTGAGAACCAAAACCAGTAACAAGCCAATTAATTTCATGCCGTTTTGCGCGCGTATCATGCTGCTTCTCCTGAGCCGATCCAAAAGATTGATAATAGTCTATGAACGTATAAACGCCCATAATACTCACTACTATTAAGATATTCTATGACTTCGATCACCCGCCCTGATTAGCAGTAATTTGTTGTATTCGTGCAGAATATTAGATTGCGCGCCAGGATGACTATTGGTTATATATTACCCGAAATAGAGTATGATCACGCCTTAAAAAAACCTGGGGACAACGTCATAAAGCGCCGCCGACACACCAGGTGCGGCGCAGCCAGGGCGCTTTAGCAGACGCTGAAACACGAATAATATAAATTGCGTGAGATCCTTATCCCGGCTTTGCCGCAATGGCATGATTGCGTTCGACGCTAGGCAGCATAGGTATCAAAGTCATCAAGCTGATCTTTCCGTGAACTGCGACGATCAGTTTTTCGGCGCTCCTCTCCAAGCCAAAGTTTATTACGCCAACCCAATTGTCGACGATCATTGCCGCCGGCCCGATGGGTGAACTCCCGAACCACAACTGGCTTTCCCTTTAATTTTTTCAAATGCAGTCGTTTGATAGCCTTATTAGCCAACCGCTCGGATTGAATCGTTACCAGCCCAAATGTAACCACATCGCTCCTTCCCTTTAGCCGCTTAACTTCAAACACTGCATTTTTGTCAAAACCTTTAAAAAATCTTTTCAAATCAACAACCGTTGTATTGCCTGGAATATTGCCAACAAAAATATCCATTACTTCACCTAACACTTAAAATTACCCAGTATTATATTTTGTATCGTAGGCTGCCCGTATTTCTTGATAGCCATGGTTAGTTCCATAACTTTCTGAACCTTAAGCGTTTATGATTGCGTACACCCTGTACTAAGATCATGTAGAGGAATGGTCGCGTAGAGAAATGCCGATGATATGGATATTCATGCATAGCTGACGTGAACTTTCCTGATTTTTACCGCTTTTTTTAAAAAAACAGCTTCCAGTTGATTTTTGCACGCGGGACATTGCGCCGTGTTCCGCATCGTATCCCCGGCGGCACAATCACCACTTATTAGAGATATTGCAGTCATGGCATTTCCAACGGGCGGCCAGTTTAGGGATGGGATACTTCGAGGACATGGTGCTCATAGCACCGTCTATTTTTCGAGGTTTGCGAGATGAGCCATACGGGTATTACTAAATTGAAACTTTAAGAATTACGCTTACCGACAACTAAGCGATTATTAAAACAGACAGAAAGCATTGCAGAACCAGGCTGGTGAAATTCTCTCCAGCGTCCAGTGAAATACGTCGATAACTAAAGAATCAGGCTATTCGGTACTAAATAGCCGGGGATAAGGATTGGGATTAGCAGATTCACATTCTACTTCTGTTACATCAGCATGACGCGGACCTTGCCAAAGCCAGGCTTTAAGTTCCTGTAGCGCGTTTTCAGTACCGCAAGCAAGGACTTCGACGCGACGATCCGGTAAGTTTTTCGCATAACCAACAATCCCCAATGAATCAGCCTGCTCCTGGGTTGAAGCACGATAGAACACGCCTTGTACACGTCCCGACACATAACAGCGAATGCATTCGTTCATGGCAGGGTAACCTTGGCGGATCGACCAGCGCGCAACAACTTGCCTTGCGTGGAAAAAGATACTTTCACTTCGTATTTGTTACTTTTTTCCGATACCGGCTCCAGGCTGACAGCCTCGATTGTCCCGTTAAATGTTCTGCCGGCAGTTTGCACTTTGGCTACATTGCCAACTTTTAATTTTCCTATGGTTCCGCCAGAAACTAATACTCGCACTGCCATCACGCCCCGTTCTGCCACCTCCAGCAAGGGTGTGATCACCGTTAAGTTTGCGATTGTCTGGCCTACTTGCGCATGCTGTTTCACCACAATCGCATCATAAGGAGCGCGAATAGCACTGTAGTCCATATCCATTTGCGCCTTGGCTAATTCCGCTTTTGCAGACTGGTGTTTTGCTTGTGCTTCAGCATGGGCAATGATCGCCATTTGTTTTTCATGATCTGCAATGAGTGTTTGCTCATATAATTCGTTGGTCCGTTCCAGTTCACGCCTGGCTTCTTCCTCTAACAAACGCGCACGCTCCACGTCAGCCCTGGCTTTTGCCAGATTTTCGATTATCGCCCTGTCATCTAACTGCAATAATACGTCACCTTTATTAACGAGCGTGCCAGGTGAAACATTAATGGCTTTAATGACCCCCGAAACCGGCGTACTCAATACGGTTTTTTGATGCCATACGAGCCTGGTATCAATCTCCGCAGCCTGTAATGTCGAGGAAATTATCAGCATGGCCAGCAATCCGAAGATGCGTTTTGTATTATTTGGCAGCGTCATTTTTCTGCTCCTGCAAGACATTAATCTCTTGACCCATCAATGCCTGGAGTTTTGCCCATTCCAGCGCCAATTGATATTCAACTTCCGCTTTCTGCAACTTTGCTTCAGTGATTTGTACCATAGAATCACCCAGGTCTGATTGCACTTCCATTTCATACAAGGTGCGACTTTGATCCAGGTAAAGCTCGCGGTAATCATTCTGCACATCGGTTTGTTCGCGCGCCACTTTAAGACTTTGCAACATCTGCCAGGCTTCCAGTACTTGTTGGCTAACTTCCATTTCCACGTCACGCAACCTGGCACGCATATCAAGCAATTCGGCATTTCGCTTGCTGACATTGGCCTTGACGGTATCACTGGCAAGTATCGGCACATCCAATACGATCCCAACGCGCCACTCATCATAGCTACCCGATTCACGCGCGTACTCGGACACTCTGACCCGGCCATCGATTTTAGGATTACGCTCTGACCTGGCTGACTTCACTCGATCCCCTGCTGCCGCAATTTTTAGACGTAATGCTTTTATGACCGGATTATTAGCGATCCCTAATTATTCCCAGTGTTCATGTCTTTCTTTTCTTCCTAAAAGTCTTTTTAATGATTCTTTAACACTGGATTTTTCATAAATAATTTTAAATAGCTCTTCTGTTAAAGGCATTTCAACATTTTGTTTTTTAGCAAAATGA
>NZ_CDLKIE010000280.1:0-4797 GCF_975902315.1 Kaarinaea lacus
CATACTGCGTTCCCTGTACCCTGCATGGTCGCTGATAAAAACGCCTGGGAATTGGCAAACGGCGCAGGACTTAGCAGCATTGCACCAACAGTTTTGCAGCTCATGGGAATCAAACAACCTGACTGCATGCCGTCAGAGTCATTGTTGGTCTCGCCCATCGCGAAAGCCAGTTAGATTGCCTCACTCTAATTAATCAATTGAGTAACATTAACTGCTTGATGTTCCTTATATGAGCATCGATTAATTTTGGGTTCGGTGTCCGGGATATGACATTCGTTTAATCGATTAGGCTGTACCATAGCGTTGTTACTTTCATTGCCCTTTAACGGTCTGCTGGAATACCTTGAAGTAGAGCCCATGCCCCATGCCAGCCATTCCAGCAGACCGCCTATTTCATCGATTAATTATTAGCCACTTTTGGGCCAAAACTGTCAACCCACCTCCTTTGATTGCGTTTAATATCTCTATGTACCGTTAAAATAGTATATTCGGCAAGTCTCCGACCTATTATATGCTTTCCTGGACAAACGGCATTATTGCATCCAAAATCAAGAACTTGTAAAGTTTTTTGATAGTTTGGATAAATACCACTCTGTGCGGGGATTTGTGACGTCTCAAGCGTTAGATCGTTTTTTAGCTAGTGTTGAACGCAGGGCCTACCGTATGGCTTTTATAGCGACCGGTAACCGGGAAGATGCGTTGGATATCGTGCAAGATGCGATGTTAAAACTGGCCCACAAATACGCGGATCGTTCCGTGGAAGACTGGGGTCCGCTGTTTCACAGGATCCTGCAAAGCACCATTCGCGACTGGTATCGAAGACAAAAGGTTCGTAACCAGTGGCGCACCTGGCTTGAGTTTACCAGGGCGGGGGCCCAGCAACGGACGCAAAAAGATTCCGCTGATATTGGTGACGATAGTCAGAGTAATATTATTGACCTGTTTGAAGACCTTCATGGTGAAGGACCAGTAATGAAGTTGGTCAACGAACGCACCATTGACGCGTTAGAAGTAGCAATACATCAATTACCTTTACGGCAACAGCAGGCATTTTTGTTGCGCATTATGGAAGGTTTAAGTGTGGAAGAAACGGCTAAAGCAATGGCTTGTACGCAAGGTAGTGTTAAAACCCATTTTTCCCGGGCAGTACATACACTACGTAAAAAACTTGAGGACCATCGGTTATGAAAAGTAAAGATAAACAGGCGTTGTTAGACGAACAGTTGTTCCTGACAGCCGCCAAGTCAACATTGGAAAAGCAAGTTGACCAAATCGATGACCAGTTGAAAGCAAGACTTGCGGCTGCCCGACGCCAGGCTGTAGATGGCTGTTCAACCAAACCCTCAGTAAGCACGGGATTTTCTAACTGGATTATGCCGGCTGGTGGCCTGGCAATTGTTGGCGCCGCACTGCTCGTGGCTGTTACGCTTTGGACGATGCCTGTTGAGCAAAATTTGGAACCAGTTGCCGTACTGGAAGATATCAATTTATTAACAGGTTCCGAAGATATAGATTTTTACCAGGAACTGGAATTTTATGAGTGGTTAGCGGTAAATGAACAGGCTGTCAGTTGAGCGGATATTGTCTTTGCTACAAATGGCATTGCTGCCAATAGCAATTCTCATTATTTTGCTAAGCATTGCATTTGAGGCGAATGCCGCAAACGGAGATTCTAAACCAAGCATGGAACTACTGGAATTCCTGGGTGAATGGCAAACCAAAGACGGTGATTGGGTAGATCCAATGCGCTTTCTGGATGTAAAGGAAGAAGATCTCGAAAAAGGCTCTTCCGTAAAAGTAAATGTTAAAGAGGTTACACGTGATGAATAACCGGTTCGTAATTTTGGTGTTGCTGGTTGTACTTTCTGGTACAGCCTGGGCCGGGACACTACAGAATAAGATTCCCTGGGCTGACTTGGGTGAGGAAGAGCAGCAGGTTCTCCAGCCGTTTCAGGAAAAGTGGGATGCTCTACCTCCCGGGCAACAAATGAACCTGATGAAAGGTGCCTCGCGCTGGAAAGAATTAGATTCGGAGCAGCGACAGCTACTTCACCAACGCTTCAAACGTTGGAAGGAACTCGATGACGATCAACGGAAACTGCTACGCCAGCGATTCGAGCGTTTTCAGAAATTGACTAAAGAAGAACAACGCCTGGTTCGAGATCGTTATCAATGGTTTAAAAATCTTCCTGCGGATAGACGGAACGAACTCAAGCAACAATGGAAAAGTATGACGCCGCAGGAACGTCAAAAAGTGAAACAACAGATGAAACGCATGCAGCAACTAAAAGTCCCACCTGGACAAGCTAAAGCAAAAGCACGAGGTAAAAATAAAAAATAGACAGGGCAATTATTTTCCAGAAATTCGAATCTTTGCCTGGCTGGGCATTGCATCAATTACACCGTAAGGGTTACCTTATGGTTTATGCTTGTTCTATATAAGTCTCCCCTCAAATACTGGGCAATTATTGGTCTCATTTTCGCGCAATCCTGGTGGCAGATTGCTATCGCCGATGACCTATCGATTGCACCCACCTTCTATATCCCCAACCTTATCAACATTGATTACGGAGTCGACTCTGAAGAGAGTCGTGATTTTTTTATATTTACCAACCTGGCAATGACACCACAGCACCGGATATCAGCGGGATATGGGCAACATGACGAAATAGTGAGAGGATCGCTCGAAGAGCTGGATACCAATACTTATGTATTGGGATATGTTTATTATTCGAGTTTGAGTTTTCAACTGGGTGCCGACTTTGAACACTGGGGTGATGAAAATAAGTTAACGACTGATACGTTTAGCCTGTATGTTTCTTTGGATGTATCAAATTTTGTGTTTACCATCTCTCCTCAATATCGACAAATAGAAATTTTCACAGAATCAAATTGTAGTGGCAATCTGGACAATAATGCGCTGGCGATGGACGCAAAATATTTTCTTAATAAAAACTGGTCGTTTAGTGCAGGTTATGCCACGTTTGATTACAGTGACGATCGTGGCGAATTGTTGGATTGTGTAGCGCCGGAAGAAATACCTTTTCTGGTTGCGAGGTTGAAAAGCGTCGCGGATGACAATCAGGTGTTACTCAATGTAAATTTTTATTTCAATACTGAGACCTATAGTCTGGACTGGGCGCGGATAGAATCTTCCATAGATGGGGATATGACCTACGTTACAACGGCTTATGCTGCAACCGATGTGTTTGATGACTGGACGCTTGCTTTAACCCTGGGTACTCAGGAAAACTACGATGATACAACAACTAATTTTATAAAAGGTTCGGTGACATACTACTGGTAGTAGACCTTTAACAATGGCTCAGATGTCCTGGGACTAACTACACAAAATACCTGCCAGAAATAGAATTCTTATATTTAAGGTTCGTCAACCTATATTCCATCACTGCGTTTAAGATACTGTAAAACAGCTTTGCATCTTATAACTAATTAATAAGCGATCGGGGTGGTAAACATGAACACTAATCTTCAGTATTGGTGGCGTAAGTCTGTGCCTGCCGGCATTCTTCAAATGATGGTATTCGCTTTTTTTATTGCCATTTTCATGGCTTTTATATCTGGCTGCGGTCAAGGCGCGAATGATAATAGCGTTGCACAAAATGACAGCGGCGAATTAATAATCGGGCTAACTGATGCAGAGGGGGATTTTATTAGTTATACGGTTGATGTTAAGTCGATAACGCTTACCAAAGCAAACGGTACTATCGTACACGTCCTACCACTCACTACCCGCGTTGACTTCGCACAGTATACCGAACTGACCGAGTTCCTGACTGCTTCCATGGTGCCACTGGGAGCCTACAAACATGCAACCATGGTTTTGGATTACACCAATGCAGATATCCGGATTGAAAATGCCACTGGTGATACAGTACAAGCAACAGATATCCAGAATAGCGAGGGAAATCCTGTGACAGAACTGGAGATG
The DNA here is from genome assembly GCF_975902315.1 of Kaarinaea lacus. Classification (NCBI taxonomy): domain Bacteria; kingdom Bacillati; phylum Cyanobacteriota; class Cyanophyceae; order Nostocales; family Nodulariaceae; genus Kaarinaea; species Kaarinaea lacus. The sequence goes on from NZ_CDLKIE010000280.1 coordinate 3,953, forward strand.
GTGGTACATCTGGAAGGGCGTAACAAGCTTGTGATATCGCGAGGCCTGCCGGCACATTTGACACTGGATTTTGATTTAAATGCGACGAACAAGGCTGTGTTTGACGATGCTGGAGTTCCTACAGTGGTTGTCGAGCCTTATTTAATTGCAGATGTGCATCTCCAGCGGCCTAAAGCACACCGTGTGCGAGGTCCTTTGAACGATGTTGATGTCGAGAACAACCAGTTTGAAATTATCATTAATCCATTTCACCAGAGTCAATCAACAGATGGCAAGTTTGGTACTTTAACAGTAATGACCGATGATGAAACGGTATATGATATTGACAATCAGTCATACCTGGGTAAGCCAGGCTTGCAGGCAATGGATGTCTTGCCCCAGTACACCGCAACCATAGTAACGGGCAAATTTTAATTTAATCCTACGCGATTTGTTGCCAAAGAAGTATATGCCGGTGAAAGTGTACCGGGAGGAACCCTTGATGTGGTAAAAGGCAATGTCATTGCCAGGAGCGGTAATGTTCTTACTGTGAATGGTGCCACCTTAATTCGTAGTGGTGGTACTGTAACATTCAACGATCTAGTAACAGTAAACATTGCAGATACGACTGTGGTGAAAAAACAATTGTCAGTCGATAGTCACACCATCGATGAAATATCAGTTGGACAAAAAGTCAGTATATTTGGAACCATGACCAATAACGATGTTGAAAACATGGAGATGGATGCCACAAATGGCGTGGTGCGCCTGAAAATCACCAAAGTGTATGGTGCATCGGTTGACCTTATGGTCAATCCCGTAGAGTCCAATTACTTTGTCATGGATGCCATGCGCTTTAACGGAAG
>NZ_CDLKIE010000281.1:0-6300 GCF_975902315.1 Kaarinaea lacus
CAGGAAGCCAGGGAAATTGAGCTTCCGCATGAAGCAGCGATGTTATCCATCGTTGGCGATAGCCAGCAGCTGCCTCAGTCCGATGGCCTGGAAGACACAATGGAGATCATTGCCAAACGCTCTCCAGACGGACTGGATGACCTGGTTGAACTGGGTGAAGCAACATCCGATGGCCTGGACGATACCATTGAACTTGTTGAGGAAACATCAGATGGACTGTCAGACACCATAGAGTTGCTGGATGAACAATCCGACGGACTGGCTGACACCATTGAGTTTGCCAGTGATGAATTTGCAGATAGCCTGGCAGACAATGTAGAAGTTGAGGAGATCACCTTAAGTTCTGATGCTGAAGAAGAAGTCGACGAAGAACTTATCAGCATTTTCCTGGATGAAGCCGAAGAAATATTGAGAAACTCGGAAGCGCTAATTCAGGGCTGGAGTGGCGATCCCAATGACCGGTCCATCATGGAAGAACTGCAACGTTCCCTGCACACCTTGAAAGGTGGCGCACGTATGGCAAATCTGCTGCCTATTGCCAACATTAGTCACCGCGTAGAATCACTACTTGAATCAATTAGCGACGGCACGGCGGCTTCGTCGAACGAATTACCCAAAGCAGTACAACGCTGCCAGGACTGGTTATCGCATTCCCTGGATACCGTTCGCAGCGGGCAATCTCTGGAAGAGCCTACAGAACTGCTGGATTTAATACAATCGTACATTGACACCCAGCCCACGCAACAAATCGACCTGGCAAGCGTAGCACCCATTGCCGAAACTGAAGAAATTGTACTGGAAGAAACCCTGCCTCTGGAAGAAGAGCCTATAACAGTTCCTGAACCTGAAGTCGCAGAAGCTGCGCTTGAAGCAAGCGCAGAAGAAGATGACGAACTGTTAACGATCTTCCTGGAAGAAGCCGGCGACATACAGGAACAAAACGAACATATAATTCAACAATGGCTCTCTGACCGCGACAACCTCGAGTATGTCGCTGAAATCCAGCGTGGTTTACATACGCTTAAAGGTGGAGCACGTATGGCTCATATTTCTGCGGTTGCAGACGTGGCCCATGCAATGGAATCATTGCTGGAACAGGTAACCGGCCAGCAAATTACTGTCACAGACCAGCTGCCTTCGCTGATTCAACAAAGTCACGACTGGATTGGCAGTGCTGTGGCCAAATCACGTGAACACTCGACCTTACCGGATTATACAGAATTACTGGCATCTATTGAGCGCTACGTCACAGCTTCGTCTACAGCCGCTGAAATGATCCCGGCTTCGGAACCACCTGCAACCGAACCTGGTGTAGAAGATACTATTTCCTTTGAAACTGCTGACACCCAGGCTTTTGAAATTGAAGAGCGTATGGAATCGATGGAAGTTGCTGGGGAAGCAGCACCAGTGGAACCTGCAGCTGCAGAAATGGAGTATGACGAAGAACTGGTCGACATTTTCCTGGAAGAAGCAGAGGAAATTCAGGAAAGCATCGACCGTATTCTTCATGACTGGTCATCAGATGCAGAAAACAAGGATTTAATTGCTGAAGTTCAACGCTCACTCCATACCTTAAAGGGTGGGGCGCGCATGGCGGGCATCGCACCTATCGGAGACCTTAGCCATGCCATTGAATCATTAATGGAGGCGGTAACAGAAGGCCGGCTGCAGCCAACCGCTGAATTTCCGAAAGTTGTACATGCCTGTCACGACTGGCTGGCTAACGCCGTTGAATCAGTTAAACAACGCGCTACGTTGAACACACCTTCGACATTGATCAAACAACTTGAAAATCTTTTGGCTGGCCATGCGGCTATGGAAGGCGTGACGGACTTCGAATCAGTTGCCATCGCAAAACCTGAAAAACAACAGGCGCCCGCGGCAAAGAAACCGGAACCTCAACCCGAACCGGAAGTTAAAAAGCCGGAACCGGCACCAGCCGAGTTTAAGTCCACCGGACCACTTGTCAAACTGCCTGGCTTCAGCAACAAAGATGACAGTGATGCAACCTTAATACCTAATAATGCAGAAGCACAGCCCAAGGCACGAACGGCCGAAGAACAGATCCGCGTCAAAGCCGATCTCATCGACAGCATGGTTAACCATGCCGGTGAGGTGAACATTTATAACGCGCGTATCGCCCAGCAGTTGGGCCAGTGGCACTTTAATCTGAACGAACTACACGGAACCATTGAGCGTTTGCGCGAACAGTTACGTAACTTTGAAATGGAAACCGAAGCGCAAATCATGTACCGACATACGGATGCGGCAGGGGTTGGGGAAGGAGGCGCTCCCAGGGCGATGTCTACGGATGTTTCTTTCGACCCACTGGAAATGGACCGCTTCTCCCATATGCAGCAATTATCACGCAGTATGGTTGAGAGTTTTGATGACTTGACCAATATTCAGAACATGCTGGAAGGCATGTCCGGCGATACGGATGTATTACTGTTACAACAGTCCCGTATCAATAATGATTTACAGGAAGAATTAATCAGTACCCGTTTAACACCTTTTTCCAGTGTCATTGCCCGGTTACGGCGTGTAGTCCGGCAAACGTCCCAGGAAACCGGCAAGGAAGCAGAATTACAAATCAACGGCGCAGAAGGTGAAATGGACCGTACACAGTTAAATCGAATTGTACCGGCCCTGGAACACATATTAAGAAATGCTATTGACCATGGCCTGGAAAACCCAGCCGACCGGAAAAAAGCAAAAAAACCGGACACCGGGATTATTGCCATTAACTTCACCCGTGAAGGCTCGGAAGTGGTCTTGCGTATTTCTGATGATGGCGCGGGTATCAATGTTGACGCCATTCGCAAGAAAGCCATAGAGCGCGGTATTCTGGAAAAGAATTCCAAGGTTGAAGATGACGAAGTGCTCGATTTCATTCTCCAGTCCGGCTTCAGTACGGCCGAACAGGTAACCCAGATTTCCGGGCGTGGCGTTGGCATGGATGTAGTGAATACTGAAATTAAACAGCTAAACGGTTCCCTGCATATTGAAACTGAGCTGGGTAAAGGCTCTACTTTTATTATTCGATTACCATTGACTGTATTAATTAACCAGGCACTAATGGTTAATGTGGATGAAGCGGTTTATGCGATCTCCTTGTCCAATATCGAACACGTGATCCGTGTTACCAGTGAAGAATTGAACAAAATGATCGAGAGCAACGCTGCCGATTATGAATATGCAGGCAATACGTATCAGCATTTGAATATCGGCTATGTATTGCATGGCAGCGCACCGACCAAAGTACCCGAAAAAGGCAAATATCCAATTCTGCTCGCCAAAAGTGGTGATCACCGTGTAGCATTGCAGGTGGACCACTTGATTGGTCGTCAGGAAATAGTCATCAAATCGGTTGGTCCCCAATTAAGTTCGATCAACAGTATATCAGGCGCCACCATTCTTCCGGATGGAGAAGTGGCATTGATTCTCGACCTGAGCACACTCATCCGAACCAGTCATGCATTGCAGAAGACGGACGATGTTAGCCGAGTTCGAGAAGCGGCGGCTGCAGCCGAAGAAGAAAAACCACCGACTGTATTGATTGTGGATGACTCTATCACCGTTCGTAAGGTTACCCAGCGCCTGCTGACGCGTCACCACTATGAACCGCTTACTGCAAAAGATGGTATGGATGCATTAACCGTGATGTTGGAGCATATTCCTGATATCATTTTGCTTGACGTTGAAATGCCACGAATGGACGGCTACGAATTAGCAACTGCAGTACGCAGCGATCCGCGCTTGAAAAATATACCGATCATAATGATCACCTCCCGCACCGGAGATAAGCATCGCGATCGAGCACTTAATATTGGTGTTAATATGTACATGGGTAAGCCGTTCCAAGAACATGAACTACTGGAAAATATCCAGTCCCTATTACATGACTGATAAATGCTGGACCCCAACATCGCAACTATAACCAAGGTCGCTGTATTTGCATCATCTCAGGATCAGCGCCAACACTTGCATACCATGCTCGAAAAAAACGGGCTTGATGTGGTTGTGAGCGAAGCTTCGGGCGACCAGTTTTTATCCGCGCTGAACCAGAATCCCGCCGATGTACTGCTCATTGATCTGCGTGACGATGAAGATGACGACCTGGATTTCCTGGACACCCTGACCGAACAAAGCGATACCCCTATATTATTCAACGATAGTGGCCCTGAAGGTGTCAGTTTGTCTGCGTCCGGGGATAACTGGGCGAAAAAGCTGGCGGCAAAACTCATCGTGATGGCCAATGGCGCCAAGCCTGTTGAAAAAGCGCCTCCTGAAGACACGCCGTTCCCCATGGTTCAGTCTAAAACGGCGGCAACCAGCACTAACAGCGCTGCAGAAATACCCAAGATGGCACCTGTCTCGAATAGCACTATCCCGCAACCTGTTATTCCAGAATCACTTGACCTGCCTGTCGCACCCGTAGCCGCTGAGAAAATTAATGTCTGGGTACTTGGCGCGTCTTTGGGTGGACCGCAAGCGGTGCGCCAGTTCCTGGCGGCAATTCAGGAAGACTTGCCCGTGGTCTTTATACTGGCCCAACACATTGGTGCCAATCATGTGTCACTGTTGGCGGAACAGTTGAACCGCGTCACGGCATTTACCGTGCTGCCCGGTAAGACAGGCCACCAACTTAAACATGGCGAGGTTATCCTGACCCCTGCCGATAAACAGCTCTCCATCACCGATGATGGTTTTCTTGCATTAACACAGGCGCCACCAGCAACAATTTACTCACCCAGCATTGACAATGTTATGGCTGAGGTTGCACGGTGCTACGGGGACAAAGCAGGAACTATTATATTTAGTGGTATGGGTGATGACGGAGCACGTGGCTGCGAATCCATTGCGGATAGTGGTGGCATAGTCTGGGCACAGGATATTGCCAGTTGTGTGGTAAGCAGTATGCCCGACCAGGCGCGAAAGACTGGCAAGGTTTCCTATAGCGCCAATCCGGAACAATTGGCCAAACATCTCTATGAATATTACAGCGCGCCGAAATAAAGTTTTTCGCCGTGACACCGTAAAGAATAGATAGAACGCGAGTTAAATAAAGTTAACCAGGTACAAAACCATGGCTGAAGAAGCACTAGTCGTCCGTAGTCAAATGATCGCCCTAGAAGCGCTGCGCTTGGTGTTACCAAACACCGCTATTGCAGAAGTTATTGCGTATACCCATCCGGAACTACCTGAAGGTATGCCGGAATGGTTTTTAGGCTATGCTCCCTGGCGTGGTTATCGAATACCGGTATTAAGCTTTGAAAATATGGTTGACCAACCGGGTTCCAGACCCGATAAACGCAGCCGCATTATCGTACTCAACTCAATCACCGGCGATCCTGACCTTCCGTTTTACGGCTTGCTGGCAACAGGTATTCCACGCTTGATGGTTGTTGATAGTGATAACATTCAAAACGCGCCGGAAATTGGTGCAACTGACTCGTTGATTATGCGCCAGGTAATTATTGACAAGCACGCTGCCGTAATCCCCGATCAGTACGAGCTCGAAGCGCGCATGAAAAAACAAAACATCGGTATCTTGTCTGAAGACTAATTCGCCCGCTAATTAATCCTGCCTGGCAATATCGCAACCGTATTCAATGAGGACCACGATAATTTTTGTTTTGTAGTCCTTCTTTATGTTGCTTGTTTAGAGCTCCATCGCCCTGGCATAACACTGTACTTAATTAGATACAGTGACTCCTGATACCCGCTTACTATCCTGAACGGCGCCATACGGCATGCAAAATAATAGCTTGCTGAAAAATTCTCGAAGAATTAATGTTTGTCGCAGGCTAAATTCATTAAATCGTTAAGTTTATTAGTTAAAATTATATAAGATTATTTTTATGGCGGGCAATTTGTTGAGTATTTGTTCGATTCCTTCGTAAATTCTGGTACTTATTTTTCCACAGGCAATAAAAAAGCGGCCTTGGGGAAAGACCGCTAATAACTGCCTTCGTATGAGGGAGGAGTACGAAAGCAGTCCTAATATTAATTTTTAGACAGGGAATCGATATTAGTCAAGCTCGATGGTAGGACATTCAGCTTTAAAAGCGGGACGATCACAAATACGTAGCATGAATGCTTACACAGTAACGCGAATTCCTTACCGATGGTCTTAAACGCTACATTATTCTTTCGTGAAATTGCGTGTTACGCACGCTGATAAGATTGCCAAAGATATCATACTTTAAACGTTACCATATTCCTCATTGCGACCCAGCCAGCGCTGAATAATTGCTTCAACACTGGTCCGATGACGATTAAATAATTCGTTTGCGG
>NZ_CDLKIE010000282.1:0-3433 GCF_975902315.1 Kaarinaea lacus
CGCCAGTGGATCCATGCCTGCATGGCAGCCAATGCAGGAGTTCAAAAAGATGGAGCTGTCACCGCCGGGGCTGCGGGATACATCCTGACGAATGCGATCAGGCACGCGGGTCACGTCTTTTACATCTTCCAGGTCGCGGCACATATAGTTCATTAATGTGAAGCGGAACATGGCGCGGTTGGTGCCCGTGCTGAAGAAGGCCTTACCAGCAGCGCGAGTAGTAACAATACCGGCGGGAGCACCGTTCAAATTATTCTGTGGTTGAGATGTGAAAAGTGAGGAATCACTTAAGTCAACGTCATTGTTTTCCAATGCTTCGAAATGATCGTTGTTCATGTTGCTAAAGGCAGGAAGACTTCCGCTGGTTCCTGTGTAAAAGAGGTCAGCGGACAATACAGTGTTAAAAGGTACGTCATCACGGATCATACCAATGACGAGAGCAGTGTAGTCATTGAGTGGGGCAAACATGGTTTGCTCTTCGTTGGTCCAGGGTGTGACCCAGTTTTTCAAGGTCACGTTATAAAAGTATTTGGCTCTGCTGTTTTGAGTGGGGTCCATCGCATATCGGGCAGCACCCACTGCGTCACCGGCCGTAATGAGATCTTCCATGTTCTTAAGGTCACTTTGTAGAGGTCCTGTATCATCGGGATCTATATCAGAAGGTGGAACCCCGGTGAGACGGTCGTGAATACGTTTCGCGTATTCGCGTTCTGTCGGGCCTGCATAAGCAGTGGAAATGCTGCTTAATAAAAGGAACGTGGTCATGGACAACGCCATAAAAAACATCAGTTCCCATTTATCGTGACCTAAATTGCGGATATTCATATATTTCATCCTTATCACTCGCGACTATCTAAGTTAAAACCAAAAATAAAATATCAATTACCTGTAATCGGGTATTAAGCCTCTTGTCCCGAAACCGGAGACAACAGGGCGAAATTCGCTTGGTGTGGAGTTACTGAAGCTGGTGCGGTGTGAAAGGAAAAACCAATTACAACGGGGAAACCAGTGGCATGATTCCGTACTGCCTGGAAATCATTGGTGAACTGCATACTACTAATACCTCTACTGCTGCCATTCCCACGTTTTTCAGTGAAACCACGTATTTACATCGACATGGGAACTCTATCCTTTATACAGAGAAATGACGTCAAAGTCACGTTTTATCAATATTCTTGATAAATGATTTCCGTATCTCTGATTTCAGTATCTGTATTACGTATTTCCGTCTGGATAAAGCTCTTTCAGTCTACGTATTGAATACGTAGTACTCACTGCCTGGTTTCCCGCTACCGCGATTTCAAGCCCAATTAGGACATAAAATCAGTAACGCCAAACACTTACTACTTCCCGTCTAAAACATAGGTTGGTGCATATTGCTGAGGTGTGACGATTGTCACAATATGCGAGTTGCCGCTCGCGGGGGGATGCTTGATCCGCCTCAATAATACCAACTATGTCATGCCTTTACATAGCTTCGCTTACTGAGACAACACTTTTAAATGATAGCGTGTAGACCACATGGTTTACCGCTAAAACTTCTTATCCTTTTCTCCTACCTGACACCAGAGGGTGCTAAGTGGCTAATTTTTATCAATACTGCAATGTTGTTGCACTGATGTACTGACTTAATTAGTTATTGTTTCCATCAATCCTAATACAGCGCCTGCTAAAAGTCTACGGCCTTGGTAAAGAATTGTTAACTGCGTCGTCTTTTGAGACGATTGCCTGGGGCTGGGATGACACCAGGATAAACGAACTGTCGGGGCCAGATTTTTCGTTAACTTGTTGTTTTGCAACTAGCGAGCTGTCATCAGGTACGTTAGCATTGGAACGCTGATACTGAATATAGGAGCTGACCATAACGCCGATTCCGGCGATAACAGCCAACATAAACAGCAAATCTGGTTTACGGTATGTTCTCATTATTGGTAGTTACTTAATTGGTAGTTACTTACGTAAATTAGAAGGCTCCCTAGAGTGATCATAGTAACGGAGTCTCATAAGCAAAGCGAATAGGTAGAATTAATACTTATTATAAAAAAATATTAAGTTATTATATTATCTAATTATATAGTCGATAGCAATTTTAGATATTTTAGAAAAAATTAATATGCTAATAGTTTTATTTTCAATGAAGGAGGGGGTATGGGTTACTGGTTAATGAAGTCTGAACCTGATGTCTTTGGAATCGATGACCTGAAATCTGCGCCCCGCAAAACTGAACATTGGGATGGTGTGAGGAATTATCAGGCGCGCAACATGATGCGTGACGAGATGAAAAAAGGCGATCAGGTGTTTTTCTACCACTCCAATTGCAAGGAACCGGGGATAGTAGGCATCGCCAGGGTCGTTAAGGAAGGTTATCCGGATTTCACAGCATTTGATTCTCAGGAAAAGTACTATGATGCGAAGAGTGACCCTGACAATCCCCGCTGGTTCATGGTCGATGTACAATTTGTTCGCAAGTTCAAACGAACCATTACCCTGGAAGAGCTGAAAAAATTGCCAAAATTAAAAGACATGCCCCTGGTTCGCCGGGGTAATCGACTGTCGATTATGCCGGTGACCGAAAAACAGTGGAACGCTATCCTGGCGGAAGAATAATTGACCTGTTTCAGGTCAGCATTTTATCTCAGGAACAGCCAGTAAGCCGGGTTTTCGGTTTCTTCATAGTGTTTGTAACCAACGCCAGCCAGGAAGGATTGAAATTCAGCATTGTCCTTTGCCGGAACCTGTACGCCCACCAGAACGCGACCATAAGCGTCACCGTGATTCCGGTAATGAAATAAACTGATATTCCAGCGTCCTCCAATATGGTTGAGGAATCGTAGCAGGGCACCGGGACGCTCCGGAAAATTAAACCGGAACAAACGTTCGTCCCTCGCCAGTTTGGTACGACCGCCTACCATGTAGCGGATATGGATTTTCGCCATTTCATTGTCGGTCAGGTCAACAATCGAATAATGTTTCGATTTTAGTTTATTAATAAGCGCGCTTTTTTCTTCGTCCCCGCCCATCAATTTGACGCCCACAAACACATGTGCTTCGGAGGGTTCCGAATAACGATAGTTGAACTCTGTGATACCGCGTGTTCCGATTGCATCGCAGAATTCACGGAAACTACCGGGTTTCTCCGGAATTGTCGCACATAGAATCGCTTCGCGACGCTCACCCAGTTCGGCGCGTTCCGCAACATGGCGCAAACGGTCAAAGTTTATATTGGCGCCACTAACGATCGACACGAGATGCTGATTTTCGACGCCCGATTGTTCGATAAATTTTTTTACGCCAGCCAACGACAGCGCCCCGGCAGGTTCTGCAATGGTGCGTGTCTCATCGAAAATATCCTTTATCGCAGCGCAGATCTCATCGGTGGTCACCACAATGACATCGTCAACACATTGCTGGGCAATACGAAATGGTTCCTTGC
>NZ_CDLKIE010000283.1:0-9780 GCF_975902315.1 Kaarinaea lacus
ACCATTGATCGCATTAAAGAGTTATACAGTATGTTTGGTCGTGACAATGTACTACCTTTTATTTTCTTTATCGGTATACAACCCGGCACCCCAATGGAACGCTTGTTGATGGATCAGGGGTATCTTAGTAGAAGTTATAATCCATTAACACTGAATCCATTTATTATTAAGAAGCTGCTTTATAACCCAAAACCTTTGGGGCCCGTCATTGCACGCAGTTATCTAGAGGCAGTTGATGCTCTGGATGAAGATAGTGAATATATAGGGCGTGCAACCATGGACAATCTTGAGCGCAATTTGAAAGTTATGAATATGACAACCAGTGTTAGCGCATCTCTGTTGGCAAGCAAGCAAAGTGAGGTCGGTCCAGTGTAAGCCCCTGGTATATTCGTCGGGTTTTCAGGCTTCCTTAAAAGGCCTCATCAATGCAATCTGTCAGAATAATCTATGAAAGCGTGTGTATACACAAATTACGGCCCGCCAGATGTTCTTCAAATTAAAGAAGTAAGAAAACCAGTCCCCAGGGATTCTGAAGTACTGATAAAAGTTCATGCGACTACCGTTAATCGAACCGATTGCGCAACGATTAGGGCCAAACCATTTTTTGCAAGATTGTGGACAGGATTAATGTGGCCAGGTAAACAGGTTTCTGGAACGGAATTCGCTGGCGAAATAGAAGCGTGTGGTAAAAATATCTCATCGCTTAGAATGGGGGATAAAGTATTTGGTTTTGATGATCGGGGCGCTCAATCTCACGCGCAATACCTGACAATAACAGACGATAAAGTTGTAACAATGCCGGACAGCCTGTCGTACGAACAGGCGGCAGCCAGTTCTGAAGGCGCACACTATGCGTATAATTTTATTAATAAGGTTGATATCAAGGAGGGACAGAATGTTCTCGTGAACGGCGCAACCGGCGCTATTGGTTCGGCTGCAGTTCAGCTTTTAAAATATTTTGGTGTTCATGTTACGGCGGTGTGCGCGACGAAGAATATTAAGTTAGTAGAGTCACTCGGGGCAGATAGAGTCATCGATTATACAAATGAGGATTTTACGAAAGACAAACAAGAATATGACTTTGTATTTGATACCGTTGGTAAAAGTTCGTTTTTTAAGTGCAGGCGTTTACTGCTGCCGGGAGGAGTCTATATATCGTCGGATTTGGGTTATATGGCTCAAAATATCTTCTTACCTCTGGTAACGCCATTTATAAAACCGATGCTGGGCTATACAAAAACGGTGTCTCCAGTTCCCAGGGATATTAGAGGAAGTTTACATTTGGTCAAAAGTCTTATCGAGCAGGGTAAATTCACGGCCGTGATCGATAGAGAATTTCCACTTGAGCAAATAGTTGAGGCATTTCGGTATGTGGAAAAAGGTCATAAAACAGGAAATGTTGTAATATCGGTTACACATAATGACAATAAGACTGGAACGTAACAATACCATGAAAGATTGTAATCAGTGTGGGAAATGTTGCATAAAGTATGGTGCTGGCGGCTTATCGGCATCGGCAAGCGAAATCGATTCGTGGAGAATTTTTCGACCTGACATATATCGCTTCGTTCGTGATGGAAAAATCTGGACAAGTCCCGACACGGGTAAGCCTCTGGAGTTATGTCCCTGGCTGAGGAAACTACCCGGTCAAAACAGGTATATGTGCGAAATCTATGAAGCCCGCCCCGATGATTGCAAATACTACCCTACGACTATCGAAGAAATGCTAAGGGATGAATGCGAGATGCTGGAAGCACAGGACCTGGCTAATCCGAAGCTGGCCCAGAAAAAACTCGATAATATTATGGCGGATAGTCGACCCGCGCTAAAGTAGGGGCTAAACACCGTTATCCACAACACTTCGTTATTGTCTGCGTTTTGCGACATGGCTCTCATTGAAGCAGGAAAAACTGTCAAATAAGCAGCTGGTGGGTGTGGAAATGAGATGATTGCCTGGCCAAAGGGGACAGTATATAAGTATCTGCTGGGTTTTTTGGGCTTTGGGATATTTCTGTGATACTTCTTGAATATAGTTATCCATAGGGTCACGTTCAATTGGTTTTACAGATATGGTGGTTTTTGGAAAACTCCGGTTCAGGAGATTCATTTTATTCGCTCTAGTATGTCCGGTTCATGCCTTTGCGCAGTTTGAACAAATCCCACGAATTGAGGCCCTGGGAAAGACGGTAGCCAGTATTGCTATTCAGGGTTTGCAGCGCACGCGAAAATCCGTTGTTGTTCGAGAATTGCTTATACAGGATGGAGAAGTTCTCCAGCAATCAGAATTGACGGAAAGCCTGCAACGCCTGAAAAATCTTCGGTTGTTTCATGAGGTTAATGATACTTACTATCTCGATGAGTTTGGACAAGTTCATATTCACCTGGAGATCTCTGAATCTTTCACCACCATTCCCATACTCAAAATCACCAAAGGGGGTGGAACAACTTATTTGGTGGCAGGTGTTTATGACGTGAATATCCAGGGGAAGTACCTGGAGGCAGGTGCGCAATATGAATCCTGGAATGGCGAGCATGGCGGGGTAGTCTGGTTTCGAAATCCGAGGTTTCTGAATCAACGCATTCGTTTTGGTACGGACCTGTGGTCTGTGAATCGCCCACGGGATCTTTATGAGCCGGATGGTACCAGTCAGGGGAATTTTGTTTTATATCAGCGAAAATTAAATATTTTTCTGGATAAAGAATGGTTTGCTGGATTTACGTTGGGTGCCGGCCTTGAGTTTGATGACAATCGCTTGCGAGATGGGGCTATGGCGGATCAGCTCAGCGATGGTGTTTCCGATGCATTAGCCAGTCAAACAGACACCAGTATAGTATGGGCAAAGGGTTACATAAATTTGGGACGACTGAATTATGACAATTACCTGATTGAGGGTAAGTTGTCTGCGCTAAATCTCGACTACTCTATTCCGGCCCTGGGTTCTGATAATGAGGCCTACAGAATATTCTGGAATAATAAATTTTTCTGGCGGGTGGGTGAGAGCGCGAACCTCGGATTACAGTTTAGATGGTCGAAAACCAATAGCAATGAGCTACAGTATTTATATTACGTTGGTGGATTTGAAAATGTACGAGGCTATTTCGATGGCCAGCTACGGGGTAAGCAGTATTGGCAAACGAACCTGGAATATCGCGAGTTATTCTATGAGTCGAGATTGTTTTACCTGCAGGGTAATGTATTTGCTGATGCGGCACAGCTGATTGACGCTACTAGCCCCGTTGAAAGTAATACGGATGACGTTTTTTCCAGTGTCGGTGTAGGCTTGCGAATTGGTTCGACCAAAATTTACCGATTAACGGCGCGACTGGATATCGCTTTAGCTACTAGTCATCCAGCGACCAGTCGAATATCTTTTGGCGTGCAACAGTTCTTTTAATTAAACCTGATCGAAATCAGATAAACATGCTCTCAACTCAGCTATCAACGGTATTCATTTTTTCTCACAAGGTGCTTTCATCTCAGCCTGGAATGATTGTCGCCGTCATTATGACCGTGGTTTTATATGGTTGTGATAAAGATATCAAAACGGGTAAAGATGCGATTACCTTTTATGATTCAAGCTTCCAAAGTCCCGTAGATGGTAAGCTAAGTGAAGAACAGGTGGCAGACTATATTGTTATTCGTCAGAAAATTCTCCGTCAAGTGAATGCGCAAAAGCTGGCTAAAAAGACGACGTCGGAAGAAATCCCGGAAATCTCACCCATCAGTTCCAATAATCGCTATTTCGACCAAATTGAAAGGCAGGTCGCTCACTCAAAAAATATGAGTTACGACGAATTTCAATGGATTAAGGATACAGTAATATCTACACAGACAACGTTGGTGGTACAGCAGTATTACGATTTGAATAATAGAATAATGACATTGCTTGATAAAACACTGGTTCGATACAAAGAAATTAATAGCGAAAATACTGATCAACAGGAGCAGCTGGTGATGGCTGGTCACGTTGAAGAGATGAAACAGGAAATAGCTAATCTGCGTGGAAAATTATCTGATCAACGCGAAAGGTCGCCAGCGCTGGAGCATAATATGATGATTGTTTCCAGATTCAAAAAAGAGTTTGAATCCCTGGAACAACAGGCGATTCAGACACTCTCGCCAAAACCTTCGTTTAAATAACAGGTTTCGACAGGTCAAACTGGAACGTCTATGTTGAACAGGTATCGACACAATAAAACTACATGGTTTGGTGTCGCGACAGTAGTTGTCTTAGCCGTGTTATGGCTTACGATGAACTATCATTTACAGTCTTCTACATCAGAAACGACAGCTGATGACAAAATCGCGAAAAGTATCAAAGAAGAGAGCGGTTACAAATTTGTTGATACATCTGAAAGTGAGATATTGCAGGAAATAAAAAATCGGTTCCCGATCAACGCCTATGAACTTCAAATCGCCAGGCAAAAAAATATTTTAGAGAATGAATTTAACCGTTCGGATTTGGTGGAACGCATAACCCTTGAAAGAGAATTGACATTGTTGCAGGTAAGAATAGATAACTGTCAACGGTATTATGATGAAAAGATTATGTTGTTGCTGGAAGTATTTCAGTCTATCAGGAAATTCAGAAACGATTTCACTTCCGATGAATATAATTCAGCGCAATTGGCGCTCATTAACGGCGATACCGAGTTGGCCAACAGACTATTGGCTAAGGTAGATGCTAAATATCGTGTGACTTTAGGAGGCACAGGGATTGATCGTGCCGCTGAAGCTGTCTATCAACAGGGAAAGATTGCGGAAGAAAATATTGATTATCGTAAGGCTTATCAACATTACCGGCAGGCAGTACGATATGATCCACTCAACACAGAATATTTAATCGATGCTGGAAAAATTGCTGATAGCATTGCTTTATATGGTAAGGCAATTGTTTTCTATGAGGCAGCGCTCAGTAATCTGCGAAAAAACAAGGAGAAGTCACCGCATGAGACCCGACAGCTATTGGTTAAGCTTGGAAAAACATGGAGTAGTAAAGGCGAGCCGGAGAAAGCAATTGAATATTTTGAGTCAGCTTTGGCGAATGATATCGACACTTTTGGCCGTATGCATCTCAATGTAGCGGAAGACTATAACCACCTTGGTTCTGCGTGGGAAAGCAAAGGTAATAAGCATCAAGCGAAACAACATTACCGTCGTGCTGTAAAACTTTATGAAGCAGAGTTGGGGAAAAACCATCTAACAACCTTATCAGCCAGGGAAAACCTGGAAAGGCTTATGTGAGACTATATGGAAGGGATTTGGCAGTTATATTTTCATTACAGATAAGATAATAATTATCAGAAAATATTAACTACTGGTTTCTGTAACAATGTCGGGTCTTAAGCGACCTATAATGAGTTAATTGAATGTAAAGAGAGGCGTAATATGAAGTTTGGTCAAATGCTTATCCTGGTAGTAAGTCTGTTCGGACTAATGTCAAATGCGATGGCAGAAAAGGCGGTATTCGCCGGCGGTTGTTTCTGGTGCATGGAATCCGATTTTGAGAAGTTGAAAGATAAAGGTGTCATAGATGTGGTCTCTGGTTTTACCGGGGGAACATTAAAAAATCCCACCTACAATGGCAACCATACGGGTCACTACGAGGCTATTGAAGTAACTTATGATCCAGCCAGGATCAGTTATCAGCAGTTGCTGGACTATTACTGGGTTCAGGTCGATCCATTTGATGACAGGGGTCAGTTTTGCGACAAAGGCCATAGCTATCTGAGCGCGATTTTTGTGGCCAATGATGAGGAAAGAAAACTGGCAGAGAAATCCCGGCAGAAGGTGGTGGAGCAGTTTCCGCGTAAGAAGGTGGTAACCCCTGTTCTGGATGCTGCTACATTTTATCCCATTCAAGGTGATGAAAGTTACCATCAGGATTATTATAAAAATAATCCTATCCGCTACAAGTTCTATCGTTTTAACTGTGGCAGGGATCAACGATTGAAAGAAATCTGGGGTGATAAGGCAACACATTAAAGTTGTCTGAAACGCGTTATGCTACAGGCAGATCCTGATTCACCACATGGTACAAGCGAACAACCACGCTCGGTGCCATGTAACTTTTCCGGTCCTTACCTGGTGAAGCGGGCCGTAATACCTAATTAATCAATAAGTTACAGGCTGTGTAACGTCACTATTTTTATTCACTCAACAACTGCCCCTTTCTGGTCGAGGTATTAAGTTCGAACCAGTCTATGCCGATAAGGTAAGCAACTGGAATGTAAGAAATTTCAGCACTTAACCACAAATGAAATGGCATTGATTTACAGATTTTCCTCCAGCGACCATTATGAAAATTAATTTACCCGTCACGCAGAAAGAAATTACCCTCGCCGACGATTGCATCATTCTGTCAACCACAGATGCAAAAGGTCAGATCACATACGTGAATGATGATTTTATTAAATACAGTGGTTATACAGAGGAAGAATTATTGGGAAAAAGCCACAACATTGTCCGGCATCCCGACATGCCGAGTGAAGCATTTGATAATTTGTGGTCCACGATTAAATCCAGCAAACCGTGGATGGGCATGGTTAAAAATCGCTGCAAAAACGGTGATCACTATTGGGTGGACGCCATTGTTACACCTATTATCAGAAATGGCAGTATTACCGAATATCAATCCATTCGTACCAGGGCGAGTCGTGAAAATATCGAACGCGCGGACAGCATATATAAGAGCATTGCCAGCAAAAAAGTTAACGTTACAGCACAAAGTTTTTCTGTAGGTATCTTTGGCCGCCTGTTGTTGATATTTCTCATCAGCTTGTTACCCGTCGTTGTTGTGGCTTTAGCTACAAGTGATATTAGCCCATTATGGCTGAGTATCGCGGTGATGGCGTCGCTCACGCTCGCGGGTGGCACTATATTCTGGACTATTCGTACTATACGCAACGCGATGGAATACGCTCATGGCATTGTAAATAATCCCTTGATGCAATTTGTTTATACCGGCGAGAAAGATGAAAGTGCATCACTGATGTTCGCGATGAAAATGCTGCAGAAAAAAATCCATGCGGTGTCAGGAAGAATGCAGGATAGCTCCAGGCAATTGCAAAAATCATCGAACGATCTTGGTAATGCAGTTGGTCTTAACAGGAAAGGCGTATTGCACCAGGATGCTGAGTCAGCAAAGCTTGTTGATGCCGTGAATGAGCTGCATGGAACATCTACCGAGGTGTCAAATAACGTTCAATCTTCAACGCAAAACCTAGACCAGGTAACTGCTGCTGCAAACCAGGGGCAGGCGATCGTTGATCAGGCGGTAGCGCAAATGGATAATCTGTGGCAACAAGTGGATGAGTCTACAGGTGTAATTAGTAGCCTGAAATCCGACAGTGAGAATATAGGCAAGATTCTAGATGTCATTAAGGGTATTGCTGAGCAAACCAATTTACTGGCGCTTAATGCAGCGATTGAAGCGGCGCGTGCGGGTGAGCGGGGTAAGGGGTTTGCCGTAGTGGCAAGTGAGGTACGTACTTTGGCCGCGCGCACCCAGGAGTCAACGCTTCATATTGAAGATATGATCGCGCAGTTACAGGCCAGAACCCATGAAGTGGTCAGCACCATGAGCAACAGCCGGACACTGGCAGACATTAGTGTTAAGCAAATTACAGAGGCGGGTGATTCATTATCGAATATATCCGAGGCAATAAATCACATTGCACATCACAACGCTCAAATTAACCGGATGTCGCTGGAACAACTGGATTTCATCAAAAATGTCAGTAGCAATGTGGTGGTTATTAATGACATCAATGAGCTGTCCGTGGAAACTGCTGTTGAACTGGAAAATATTGCGAGAGAAGTCGACAACCATGCCCGTGGTTTGCTGGAACTGATTAACTCACTGTCACGTTGATACCCTGCTATTTAACCTGGACCATTATTTGAAGGAAGCTCGAAAGTGGAAATAAAATTAACTGGAGCTAAGGCGATTGTGGCTGTACTTGCAGTCACTGGATTTCTTGTTTTCAAATTTAATATGCAGACAGAAGCGCTGCAAACCGAAGGGGTCGATGAAATAAAAAAATGGCTGCAATTAGAATCTGTACGTGCTGTGTTACCAGATATGGAAAAAGCTGTTGAAGCGCCGGGGCAAAATGCCGGATATCTCGAGCAAGTGGTTAACGATCTGCAAGAAGAGAATATTGATATTGTATCTGTAACCAGGCGTGGTGTAGAAGAAAGAATTGTTGCGCGGGTGGAAGTAAAATATAAAGGTGAGACTCCGCCTGATGGAAAGAATATTCGCTATTTGAAAATGAAATACTCAATGCTCACTGGCTGGCGCGTAGAACGCGAAACATCGAAGTGGAACTATTATTTAGCGTCTTTTTAGTTTGTCGAGCTGATTGCAGGGAGCAGAGGTCCTGAAATTGTTTTAATCAGTGGCTTGTAACAGTAAAAAGCCACACCCCCTTTTTTTTAATCCACATATATACGAGATAGACTGTTGCCAGTGTGACAGCCGTTACAATTCCCGTCGCTGGTTGGCGAAAGCATAAAGCGCATACCCTGGCTGCTTTCTACCACCGGATACAGACCATTATTACCCCAGTCAATATTCTGCGTGGTGTAAAAATTACCGAGTGCATCTACTTCTATAGTGGCTACAAGATTGCCAGCGGCGTTGGCGCTGGTGTATAAGTAGATTGTGGTGTTGGGATAAACGGCGGTTTCCGTTAAGTTGTATACTGTACCAGCTGTTCGAAATTGATATTCATTAGAGCTGCCGACGCTGTGGCAGTTTAGGCAAGTTTGTCCCGCTCTGTGACTAATACTGGTATTGTGGAGGCTGATTCTGGAATCGCCATCATCGTCATCATCTTCGCTGCTGTCGCAACCGATGATTAAAAATAGCTGAAGTAACACTATAAGCAACATGAGCATATTTTTACGTGGCATAACGTGTGGACCTTGAATGATTAGCGGCTAAATGGCATTCATCATACATGGAGTGGATTTGTGCTCCCTTAATGTTAACTTAAATGCCAGTATATCGTGCAAGTTATGAACAAAAGGATTCGCTTTCCTTGTTAATGTTTGATCAGCTGGCTTGCTATATGGAGATAACGCTAATCCTTTTGTGGTGCTTGTTAACAATCGCACATTGATAAGGGGTGTTTATGTTTAAGGTCATCCGAAGTGGTGAGAATCGCCTGGATATTGAGATGAGTGGGAAGCTGGACGCTGATGGGATGAAATTAGCATTGGACGAACTCGTCAATCAGTCGAAAAATATTAAAAATGGCAAAATGCTATACGACGTTATCGATTTCCATCTACCGTCACTCAGTGCCATTGGAATTGAATTCTCTCGTCTGCCTTCGATGTTGGGATTTATGAAGAAATTCGACAGAGCAGCTGTTTTGACTGACAAAGTCTGGTTGCAGAAAGTCAGTGAGCTTGAGGGAGTTTTGTACCCGGGTCTTGAAATCAGGGCTTTTACTCGTGACCAAAAAGCAGAAGCGGAAGCCTGGCTGTCGAGTTAGATTGAGATTTTTTCTCTGCGATTATGGTCCAGTTATTAAAAATGCATAGAACTTATTTTTTTCATCTTATTGCGCTGACCATCTTTCTCAGCGCCTGCGCTACTACGCCACTATTACCTTACTCGGAAAACTCCACACCGCTAATTCTTTTACCTGTAACGCAAGCAGGCGTAACGGATGAGCGCGGCCGCTTTCGAGAGATACTATGCGCTATTCTTGAGAAGCGCGGTTCGACGCTCCCAGACTATCGTTCCTGTGATGACGCGCTTAGCC
>NZ_CDLKIE010000284.1:0-4222 GCF_975902315.1 Kaarinaea lacus
TATCTTGTTGCCGAACGACGCAATCGGATTTAAAACTTTAGTATTCATTGTACTTCCTCGCTTAGCAATACTGTTTTGTTACTGCTTATATTTTATTGTGTGTTTGTGTAATCTCCCCGCTTCCCCAAACGGGGAGATTACAACAAGTACAGGCTAGATTTTATCTTTACCCTTGAGTCCTATCTTAAATTTGGTTAAGTACTCATTTGGTTTTGTGCCATCGTACGTAACACCGTCAATGAAGTGCGTTTGCGGTGCGCGAAAACCCGTTTCTTTATCCAGATCAGGGAAGTCTTTGGCCTTTACTTTTCCTTCTGCAATGAGTTCTTTTGCAGCAATGGCGTAGATGTCGGGACGGTAGACTTTTTTGGCAATGTCCTTATACCAGGAATCAGATTTTTTCTCCGGGATCTGTCCCCAACGGCGCATCTGGGTTAAGTACCAGATTGCATCGCTGTAATAGGGGTAGGTTGCGTTATAGCGAAAGAAAACATTGAAATCAGGAACGGCACGTTTGTCGCCTTTTTCATATTCAAAAGTACCGGTCATACTGTTGGCGATAACATCATAGTCAGCACCCACGTATTGACTCTTGGATAATATTTTTACGGCTTCCGGGCGGTTTTTATTGTTACCTTCATCCAGCCACTGCGCGGCGCGAATCATGGCCTTTACGACACGGATATGTGTGTTGGGATATTTATCAGCCCAGGCTTTGCTAACACCAAATACTTTTTCCGGATTGTCTTTCCAGATTTCATAGTCGGTAATGACCGGTACACCAATACCTTTAAATACAGCTTGCTGGTTCCAGGGTTCACCCACACAATAACCATAGATAGTTCCAGCTTCCATAGTGGCTGGCATTTGTGGAGGTGGGGTTACTGACAGCAGCGCATCGGCTTTCAATTGGCCGGTAATATCACCTTTATGTGGCGCATAGTATCCAGGATGGATACCGCCTGCGGCTAGCCAATAACGAAGTTCATAATTATGAGTGGATACAGGGAAAACCATGCCCATTTTAAAAGGCTTACCTTCTTGCTTGTATTCGTCTACTACCGGTTTGAGGTAGTCAGCTTTGATGGGGTGAACCGGCTTGCCGCCCTCATGAGGGACGTGTTTTTTCATCTTTTCCCAGATTTTGTTGGAAACAGTAATACCGTTGCCATTGAGATCCATACTAAATGCGGTAATGACATGTGCCTGGGTACCGAAGCCAATAGTTGCCCCCAATGGTTGACCGGCTAACATGTGCGCACCATCGAGTTCTCCATCGATAACACGGTCCAGTAATACTTTCCAGTTGGCTTGTGCTTCCAGTGTTACATACAGACCTTCGTCTTCGAAATATCCCTTTTCATAGGCAATAGCCAGGGGTGCCATATCAGTGAGCTTAATAAATCCAAATTTCAGATCTTCTTTTTCCGGTTCTCCCACTTCAGCGTTAACAGCTGAATTAAAAAGCAAACCTGTGCTTAACGCCATCGATAGCGTTAAACCACTTAATGTTCTTTTTAAAAAATTACGTCTTGATGACGATTGCTGCTGTTTCATTACTTCTCCTTCTCGTCGCACACCGTTGTACCAAAAATATTGTTTATATAGTTGATCAATTAAGTCTTCTTAAATTGTTCGTTTTGCTAATGGCAAGAGCTGTGCCAGCGAGTTAACTAATTGAAATGATGAATAAAAAGTTGCAACCGAGGGAAAATGTAATTAATAGACGCGCTGGAATGGTGCAATATAAGAAGTGATTGTTACTTAATGATGCATTTTACATGCATATTTATGTATGAGGAGTGATCCGGATTTAATCATCAATGCTAAATGGAACACTTTTAAACCTGCGAATGAGTCGAATCGTTATAACGCAGTGCGACTGATATTAGTGCAAGAGCGCACCAAGATCGGGCATGACGAATAGATTCTTTAACTGCTTGTGCCAGCAGGGATAACGTAACTTATTGTATTTAATAGTTAAATATGTTGATTAGCGTAATGGCATATATATTGTAATTGCTCGGTCAAACGGGGATACATCTCCACATAAGCTTTTAGTTTCAGAGCGTGATAAAGCATTTGCGAGTCGAGGAGTAATGATGGAAGTGGTAGCAAAAGAAAAACTGGTGTTAATTGGTAACGGAATGGCAGGCGTTCGAACGCTGGAAGAATTATTAGAAATTGCACCGGACAAATATGAAATCACTGTATTTGGCGCGGAACCCTACGGTAATTACAACCGGATTTTATTATCACCCGTATTAGCAGGTGAGAAAACCATTGATGACATCATGTTGAATGACGAACAATGGTATATAGATAACAACATCAAATTGATCAAAGGTAAGAAAGTAGTCGACATTGATCGTCGTGGGCGCAAGGTATTTGCCGACGATGGTACAACAGCAGAATACGATCGGTTGATCATCGCAACCGGATCTAATCCCTTTATTATTCCTCTGCCTGGGCACGATCTTCCGGGTGTTGTGAGTTTTCGTGACATCCAGGATGTAGATACCATGATGGACGCGTCGAAGCAGTTTAAAAACGCCGTCATTATTGGGGGTGGCCTGTTAGGACTGGAAGCCGCCAATGGTTTGATGCAACAGGGTATGAACGCAACCGTCGTGCATTTGCCCGAAACCTTGATGGAACGTCAGCTGGATACGGAAGCAGGTCGTATGTTACAGCAGTCGCTGGAAGACCGCGGCATGAAGTTCCTGATGAATGCCAATACGGAAGCAATTCTGGGTGAAGAACATGTTACCGGCATTCGCTTCAAGGATGGTACGGAGATTCCCGCCGATCTGGTGGTTATGGCTGTGGGTATTCGTCCTAACATTGAGCTTGCCGAAAAAGTTGGTATCCACTGCGAGCGAGGTATTGTAGTGGACGACACCATGCTGACTTATGATCCTCGTGTCTATTCCGTTGGCGAGTGCGTACAACATCGTGGTCAGGCATATGGTCTGGTTGCTCCTTTATTTGAACAGGCCAAGGTCTGTGCCAATCATCTCGCTCAACTGGGTTATTCCCGTTACCTGGGTTCTGTGACTTCTACGAAATTAAAAGTTACTGGTATCGATTTGTTTTCTGCCGGTGATTTCATCGGTGATGACACTACAGAAAACATTGTCATGAAAGATGTTGCACGGGGTGTCTATAAAAAAATCGTCATAAAAGACAACAAGATTCAGGGTGCGGTTTTATACGGGGACACCGTAGATGGAGCCTGGTATTTTCAGTTACTGCGCGACAACACAGACATTACGGACATTCGTGATCACTTAATGTTTGGGCAATCACATCTGGGTGATTCCGGGCATGGCGGGCAAAATGCCGCAGCAGCGATGAGTGACAATATGGAAGTCTGTGGTTGTAATGGCGTTACAAAAGGTGACATCGTTAGTGCGATTACCAAAAAAGGATTGTTTACCTTGGATGACGTACGTGCACACACAAAAGCATCCGGTTCTTGCGGGTCCTGTACTGGCTTATGCGAACAAATTTTAGCATCGACACTTGGCGGGGATTATTCTGAAGCACCCCATGTGAAGCCGATGTGTAAATGTACGGATTATCCCCATGATGAGGTCATCAAGGCAATTCAGACCAACAAATTGACCAACATCCAGGCTGTCATGGAGTATATGGAGTGGAAAACCCCCAACGGATGTGCTTCATGTCGCCCAGCACTTAACTATTATGTTATCGCCAACTGGCCTGCCGAGGCTAAAGATGATCCGCAATCACGTTTTATTAACGAGCGTGCCCATGCCAATATTCAAAAAGACGGCACCTATTCAGTAGTGCCGCGTATGTGGGGTGGGTTGACTAATCCTAAAGAGCTGCGGGCTATTGCGGATGTAGTAGACAAGTTTAATATCCCGGAAGTGAAGGTGACCGGCGGACAACGTATTGACCTGTTTGGTGTAAAGAAAGATCAACTACCCGCAGTATGGGCAGACCTTAACAAGGCCGGCATGGTGTCAGGTCACGCTTATGGCAAAGCACTGCGTACCGTAAAAACCTGTGTAGGCAGTGAGTGGTGCCGTTTTGGGACGCAAGACTCAACGGGACTGGGAGTCAAACTGGAAGAAATGTCCTGGGGTTCATGGATGCCCCATAAATTCAAGATGGCCGCGTCGGGTTGTCCTCGCAATTGTGCAGAAGCTACCATTAAAGACTTTGGTGTGGTGTGTGTAGATTCGGGTTATGA
>NZ_CDLKIE010000285.1:0-12203 GCF_975902315.1 Kaarinaea lacus
GTACGGAGCTGTATGAAGCCAAACCAGATCCCAGGATGAAGAAGAAGCCAAAAAAGAAAACCAAAACACACTTTGGCAGCTCATCGCGTTCCAGTTTACATTCCAAGGTTTATGTATTTGATCGAGAAAAGGTGTTTGTGGGTTCCCTGAACCTTGACCCTCGATCCATTGATATCAATACCGAACTAGGGATTGTATTTGAGAATAAAGAATTTGCTGAGACGATAAGTGACTGGTGGGACCGTGAAATCACGATTCATGCCTATGAATTGAAAGTTCAAGTTGATGAAGTTGATGATGATTGGGAAGTAGAAAAAGTAAAATCACTGGTTTGGTTTGAGTATACGGGCGATGACGTAGTAACGTATATTGTTGAACCCCATGTAGGGTTTTGGCGTCGAGTGGGAGTCAGCTTCCTTGGAATACTGCCAATTGAAAGCCAGCTATAAGGCCAATGGTAAAGACTGCGGATTAACCTGTGAATATTAGCTCGGTGGAAAATCTCTCAAAATTTTTCTCAATGCCCGAGTGAGTTTCGTTGTTCTGGTTCCATCCCCGGTAATAGGTGTTTCGCCATAACCCTGCCACATCAATTTATTAGTGTCTGGATTTATCACTTCTATCTGGACGGCACCCATCATAAAAGTACCAATAGTGGCTGCATGAGTTAAAGACGGTGGAGATCCTGGATAGTAGGTTTGTGGTATGTCATTTTGTACAGAACCAGTTGCGATATAGCGGATCAAAAAATCAGGATTGCCTGACGTATCTATTACAAAGCCTTTCGCTGCCAGTTCAGCATCAATTATCGGCTGTATTTCTCGTCTCGCCATATCTTCAACACCTTCAAGTTTGGCGTCTGCGCCGCGCCCCAGGCGGCCAACGTGTGTATCGTTTTTACCCCATGCGTATGTTTTCAACTGGCTGAAATCAACGGATGAATCATGGCTGGTGTTAGTTTTTATTGAAGTGCAGCCAATGATTGACATGAGAACAACTGAATGTAAAAAAAGAGATTTCAATGACATGGCTTCCCTGTATCTTGCTTGTATGTGGTCTTAGATTATATTTGTTTTACAATTCTCGTACAGTATTTTTATACTCTGCATTGAGCGCCTAAGCCAGGATTTCTCAACTATTCCGACTCTAAAATATTAGTCGCGTGTTATTTCGTCAATTCTTTGTGTTAACCGGACAATTTGCGCCCAATTGTGTGAGGCAATATCCTGTGCATGTGCCAGGTGATTGCGCAGTTGTTCAATTTCTTTCGCGACTAATTTGCCACCCTTTTTAGACCTGAAATCCATGGCGTCAAATGTCGGTTGATGATTTAACATGATTTGCATCTTGTCTGACAATTGTAGACACTCGATTAACGTACAATGCTGCCCCCGGCGTTCCCTTTCTTGCTGAATTTCACGAGCTTTCTGCAAACGCGATTCTGTAACTTCGTTATGCCAGCTATCATCCGGATAATGCTGTTGAATCAGCTCTAACAAACGGGACTCTACCAGGGTAATGACGCCAAACAGCCACATACGTACGATGGGTTTATTAATATCACCCCTGTCAATTACACCTACTATGTCCCCGAGGATCTGTACGAAGCAATAAGTATGGCGCGTTAATATATGGATTACGTCAGATATGGGTGAATCGCCCTCTATAACCTGGTCAACCGTAAAGTGTCGAATGTGCTCCGCGCAGGCCTCATGATTATTTGCGTTTACATCAGAGTGCTGCAAAAAGCCTCGGACTGCACCATGAATACGGACACTGGCAACGTCCTGATTATAGGCAGACAGTGCTTTAAATACGTCGGCTGAAGTTTTATCGCCATCAAATGAAAGCAGTGGATCGGCAATATCTTTTGCAGTAAATAGCTCGGTAAACATTCGTTTAAATTGCGGGTTACTGATGGAAGCGAACAATTGACCTGATGATGCAGGCTGTACGACATATTCATGTGCGCTATCAACTGGGCCAAGTTTTTTCAGGTTGCTGCTATGTGCATCGCGGGCCTGTTTGTAGAGTTTGTTGTCACCTTCACCGAGAACATCGAGTAAAGCGGACATTTCTTTGAGGTAAACGCGGGCAAAACCGGGATCATGTTTGGTTATGTCAGTGCAGTTATGTATCAGGTCAGCAAGCTTGATGGTTTTCGCCCGAGAAGATGCTTTTGCCGTGTGTTGCCGATCTAAAGTTTTGCGTTTGGCGCGGTTTCCGTCGCTGGGGCGACTGATATCTGTTAGTTCTTTTACCAATTGGGTGACATCGACGCCAAACTCCTGCTCGAGATCTTCAAGGGTGGCTGGAGTATCTTCCACAACATCATGTAACCAGGCAGCAGCAATCATTTCTTCATCATCGGTTACAGATGCAACCAGTTTCGCGACCGCTTCCAGGTGTACATGGTAGGGCAGGTTGCTGTATTTGCGACGCTGGTCAATGCGCTGGTGCGCCTCACGGGCGTAGACTTTGGCTCGCTTAATTAATTCGGCCACAATGTTAGTCCTCGCTGCATGAATGTTAGGTCGGAGGGAAATCCAGGATGGCGTCCGAAATACCTGCATTCGCTTCGTCTTGCGTCATCAATGGGCCGCTGAGTACTGTTTGCGCGGTCAGGCGCCATACTGGCTTGTCAGTTTGGGTGTCGACTATATTAATGATGAGTGTTGCTTCATGCTCGGTATCTACAGGTGCGCTGGTCAGTGGGTCATGTGTGTCATCTAAAGGTGTTAGCGTCAGGCCTTCCTTACTTTTCAATCCCAGTACATACTGCACATCGATATCCGGAAAAGCATGGTTGAGTTCGTATCCCTTTTGTTTAAAAGCAAAGGTTAACGCCGTGTTTAATAATTCTTCCATATCACCCCTTCGTTCCTTGCTGACCTTTATTGGAGTAACCTTGAATGATTGATAGTTTACAAACGATGCGTTTTTGTCATAGCCAACCTGTTTTTTAAGCGCGGTTCGCTGGCTTGGGCTGCCTTTTTCCAGTTTTAATTTTAATGATAAATTGTTGCGTGAGTCTGCAAGACGCAATGCTTCCTGGTCGGCGATCTTGCCTGCCTTGTAGGCTTTATAAAGCGCATCATCAAAGGTCTGGCCAATTCGTCCCGATGTTTGTGTCATGGCTTCCTTGATTTTGTCAAAATGACCTTTCAAAATCAGTTCAGCTATATAGGGTGTTTTAATCATTACCTCGACAATAGCTACACGTTTGCCATCGATTCCGGATGCCAGGCGCTGTGATACAACCGCATTAAGATGCAACGACAAATCCATCAACAATTGCCTGTGCGCAGCCTGGGGAAAAAAATTAAGGATACGTTCCAGTGCCTGGTTGGCGTTGTTCGCATGGAGCGTTGCAAGACATAAGTGCCCGGTTTCTGCGTAAGCAAGTGCATGTTTCATAGTGTCCACATCACGAATTTCGCCGATCATGATGGCGTCGGGTGCTTCACGCAATGCATTTTTCAGGGCATTTTCATACGATAAGGTGTCAAGCCCGACTTCCCGCTGATTGACCAGGGATTTTTTATGGTGATGAACAAATTCAATGGGATCTTCGATAGTTAAAATATGCCCTGGACGGCTGGTATTTCGATAATCAATCATTGATGCCAGGGAAGTTGATTTACCTGTGCCCGTACCGCCAACCACTAGTACCAGGCCATGCTCTTCCATGATCAACTCGCGTAATACTTCCGGCAGACCGAGTTGTTCTATGGAGGGTATTTCACTTTTTACATAGCGGGCAACCAGGGCAGGTTCACCTCTTTGCCTGAAGACATTCAGACGAAACCGGCCGATGTTTTCCAGGTTCACGCCAATGTTTAATTCCAGGTATTTTTCAAACGATTTGGTTTGTTCATCATTTAAAAGGGAATATGCTAATTGATAGGCAAGGTCAGGAGTAACCACTTCGTTTCCCAGAGCCATCGGGTTACCTTCAATTTTTATGATCGGTGGTGCACCTACCGAGACATATAAATCCGACGCCTGGTGTTCTACCATTTTACTGAGTAGTTTGGTCAGCTCCATGAAACCTCCCTTAAGCTTATTGGCCTCTCGTTAATTGTAGAGCACAAGCGTCAGACTGTTATAATTAGGGCATTTTCCCCTTGATTTTCAGAATCCTGCCCTTTCTTAACAATGTAATTCTCACTTCCTCACCTGGCTTTTTTCTGCCGATCGTCTTTTTGATTAGCTTAATACTGTCTTCATCTTTGATAGGGACGTTTTCTATATTCAACAGAATGTCGCCACCCAGTAATAATTCTATGCCACCAATATTAGCAGGCACGTCACCACCTTTTATACCTGCGTTTTGCGCAAAGGAGCCTTCTGCCACACGCTGTACCAGTGCGCCAGCAGTTTGTGGTAGTTGAAAAATACCGGCGAGTTCATCCGTCAATAGCTGCCCATCAATACCACTCCAGATACGCTTTTCTTCCAGCAATAATTGCTTCGCTGAGTTACTGGTGACAGCGAATCCCATACCCTCGAAACCGCCTGACTGTGACAAGATGTGGCTCACGATACCAATGACTTCACCTTTCATGTTAAACATGGGACCCCCGGAATTTCCCATGTTGACGGCTGCGTCAGTCTGAAAAAATTCCACGTCAGAGAACATGGATTTCTCGGGTGGCTTGCGTCGTCCGCTGATATAGCCCGCAGTAATTGAGTGACCTATACCGTACGGAGCGCCAATAACAAAAATGTCATCGCCCACTTTTACTTGTCCAGAGTCAGCTATTGCAGCCACTGTCAGATCGTTGGGCAGTTTTTCCAGCTTTACCAGCGCAACATCAGCAGTGGGTTCGGAGGCGACCACCTTGCCCAGTATTTTTTCACCATTCTTGAATTGCACATGAACGGAATCAGTGACTTGTACAACGTGGGCAGCGGTAAGGATCAGTCCGTCTTTTGATATCACCACGCCAGAACCCAGTCCTTCAACACTGGTCATTCGTTCCTTGGTGGCCGGATTAATTTTGGGAACACGCTCAAAGGTATGTAGAATAACCACTGAAGGACTGGCTTTTTCGAATAATTTGCTTAGCTGATTGGCGGACGCCAAAGGTGCTAAACACAGGGATAATA
This sequence comes from Kaarinaea lacus, assembly GCF_975902315.1. Classification (NCBI taxonomy): domain Bacteria; kingdom Bacillati; phylum Cyanobacteriota; class Cyanophyceae; order Nostocales; family Nodulariaceae; genus Kaarinaea; species Kaarinaea lacus. The sequence continues at coordinate 5,113 of NZ_CDLKIE010000285.1, forward strand.
AAATTGTTATGGCAAGAAAGCGCAATTTAGTCATGTTTTTATCTCAGGATAAGTATTTGAAAATAGGAATGCTACAGGTTTTGTTTGTTTATATATTGATCGGTCTCAACAAAGGGCAAGTATAACATGAATATAAGTTCGGTCTTTCAGACACTGTCAATGTCTGCCTTATCAATGAGGGCACTGGTTTTAACTATACTTCTGATTTTAATCACTGGGTGTCAAACGACTGAAGCGCCAGAGCAAAGCAGTGATGCCAAAAGACTGGCAATGGTGTCATATTTCGATTCCGGCTATACCATATCGGCCAGTAAAAATTCTTTCGCCTGGAAACCCGATAGCTCCTTTGTGCTCGCCAGCGAGCGTATTGATTCAGGTGAGTTTAAACCACTCATAGAGAACGCTATTAAGGTGACCCTGAAAAACAAAGGTTATAAGTTTGGCGACAATTATGAGAACAGTGATTTACTGGTGTCTTACGCCGCTGGACTGGAAACGGAACTCAGTGATAAGGAGGTTACACGACGCTTTGGCATGATTCCCGGTTTACAGGGAAATGCAGCTAACATGGACAAGTACGAAAAAGGCACCATCATCGTCGACATATTTGATAAAAGCACCAACAAGAGTGTCTGGCGTGGGGTGATCCAGGGATTTGCAGATTTAAAACTGTCGCGTGCCGAACGGAGTAAACGGCTGGAAAGCGTCATGCAGCAATTGTTAGCAGAATTCCCGGCGATATTGTAAGTACAAACCAGGAATTAGCTTGAGTGTAATGCCTACACTGCAAGGTTAAAAGGAAACCAGGAACGACAGCTCTGTGTAAGAAGTACTACAGTCGCTGTAGACAGTTTCCGTGCAGTCCTGGTATTTTCGATAAGCGCCACCAATCCCAATATATGTTCTTGCACCCGTAACGAAGTATAAGCCGCCGCGATAACCAAACGCATCCAGGTCATCAAAGCCCTCGATATAGCTGCGCGTGTAAAAAGCACCAATGTAAGGTTTTACTTTTGGTACCTGATGAAAAACATATTGAATATCCGGAGTGACCTGGTAAATGCTGGGATTGCCATTCAACCATAGATCAAATTTAATACCCAGTGAAAATCCGTTTGCCAGAAAATAACCATAACCCAGGCCGAGAATGATATAGTCATCATTAAATGCAGAACCAGATCCAGCGCTGATGACGAGATTAGAGCTGCCCCTGTCAAAAGGGCTAATGGAAGCGCTCGCGCTGGCAGCCGCACTGATACTGGAATTACCAAGAAAAACTAACGCTATACACATCGGGATCACAATTTTTTTAATCATATTCAGGCATTCTCGATTTTAGTTAATATAACAACAATACTTTACTATTTGATGGCGTGATTTTTTTTACGCTGTCTTATATGGTATGTGCTGGTTTGTAGTGTCTGCACTAAACCACGTATTTTTCCGCTTAATAGCAATGCCCAGCCATCTCCGGACTTTTTGAAACTTAGTACTTCCATGTTAGATATTTTAATTTCGCCCAGTCGATACGTTTCCCGCACCAGCACATGAACGACATCCTTACCTTCGGGCATTTTGCCAATAACAGTGGTTTGAGTATTCCTGATTCCGGTGTTTCTTACCAGGCTGGCAACGTTTCCCACGACGTTGACAAAAAACTCTTTGTTCGATGCCTTGCTGGCATCTTCATACGTTGCTTCCTTGCCAAAGGTTTTTTTAAGTAGTCCACTTTTCCCGCTATGATTTAGCGGCTTCAGTGTCGGTAGCAGCTTGGTCTTGAATTCAGTCAATGCCGTTTCATGCATCATGTCGGCGATGTTGCTCCACTGGTTTGCATCGATAAGTTGATAATATTGATCAGCGATATGCTCCGGGGTGGCGGCATGAATGGCCGAAGCAAACAACAGTAGGAGAGCCGGTACGCTTTGATTTAGTATAATTTTCATCCAATTGGCTACCAGATACTGGGTGAGTTAGTCTCAATACTATAATGCGATTATTACGCGAATAACAGTATTGATTCTGTTAACAATGACCAAATTCCTGAACCAACTGATCAATAATAACCTGTTGAAGTCTAGAGGCTTATTGATAAGACCAAAGCACGTCAAGCGTCCAGTTACTTATTGCCGTCCGGTATATTCTTAATGGTAAAAGCAGCGACTTTTAAAAAACGTGGAAGCGCCTTCGATCCTGGTTAAATAGAGTAGCTAATCAATGGTTTTTTCGCTTAACAAATTTATTAAGGCTGGTTAGAACGGCATACCGAATACCAGGCGGTAAATATCCAGCCCATCGCCTCTTCGTACCGCTAATCCTATGCGCGGTATATCAATAAATCGGGTTTTCTTTTGTATCTGCACGCCAAAGGTAATTCCCACCTCGTTTTGTTTGACGACAGTCACCTCTCTATCATCAGGAAATATAATCCGTAGCACATCGTAATACTGAAAATTGGCATAGTAGACACTAAAATCTGCCAGGTGTTTTTTAAGAAAAGGAAATTGTTTAAACCTGAAATCCAGGCTGGTTTCAAAGGTGCCAAAATCACTGGAGGCGCTGCGCTCTACACCACGTTGCCGCGCATGTAGCAAGCGATTGCCCAGGGTAAAGGTGACATCCTCCAATGGGTATTCGTAGTAACTGCGAATACCGTAGGAATAAATTCGGGACGCATCACCATTTGTCATGTTTTGGGCAAAGCCAAAGTCAAAGAATGGACGTACTTGCCACTTTTTCGTGACGAAATATTGAAACTGTAAACCGGGAACGATCGAGAGTGTAGAAATATCAGTGGGTAGTCCTAGATCAGGTAGATCTTCCAGTTTGAAATCGTAAAACCCCAAAGTGACTGGAATTGTTAGTTTCAATCCCCAGTTTTTCTGCTCGCCAGGTTGAAAAAACTGGTAAGAAAAGGGAATCTGATAGACTTGTACATTCTTCCCCGAGGCTGAATAAATACCACTTCCCAGATAGGTGGCGAATCCGTAATTAAGGTCTTCCAGGAAAGCTGCCTGAACATCACGGAAATATGCGCAAGTTAGCAGGATTGCTGTAAAAATAATTGTCGTTTGGCGAATCATTTGAAAGAATGTAGCAAAATTGTTAGCCCAACCGCTATTGATATGAACAAATTTTAAGTATTTTACTCTAATTTACTTCTGCCACACCAAACGAGGATCATTCTTATGTTCTCCAAATTACTTAAATATTCACTATTTGCCATACTGGTGAGTGTGTATTGCCCGTCCGCATTTGCACTGGAGTTTCTGGATGATCAGCGAAACATCAACTACACAAAGCTGAATTATGAAGCTTCCAAATTATTCATGTCGTTTGATACCGGTGTCTCCCTGGGTAAAAAACCAGTGTCAGAAGTAGTTAATGATCTCGTTATGCCAAAAGATAGTAATGCCCTGGTTCCGGAGTCGGGCTCTATTTACACAGTGTCCACCGAGTCCTCGTTCTTTGGTAAACATACTATTTACACAATGTGGTTTGATGATAATGCGGCATTGCTGCAACGATTAAAGGAACTCAGGAGAGGCGAAAAAAGTAACAGCAAGCTTTACCGCTTCGCCCGAAATGGTAAGCATGATTTTCGCAAAGATTATGATAGTGAGGATTTTAAAGTCAATTTAGGCGAAGTAAAGAACTGGGGGAACAGTTTTGCCGCCTATCCTGTTGAAGTCGAAGATGGCCAGGCTGTTTCGGAGTCAAGTGCCTTGCTTTACCTGGTGAGTTTACTGAAGTTGCAGAATCCCGGCGATGAACAGGAGCTTATGCTTTACTCCCGCGGCCAGCTGGTCAATACAAAATTAACGGTAGCAGAAAAAACCAGATTGAAGGTAGATTTCAATATTGTTAGTGGTGGAAACAGTCAGCGCGTCAAAGAACGGGATCGCAGTGTAATAAAGGTAGTGGTAAAGCCAGTGGATAGCCAGGGAAATCCTGTTAAGGATCTGAAAGTAATGGGTTTGCAGGGTGATATCAGTATGTATATCGATGAAGCAACGCGACTTCTTCTGCAAATATCCGGTGAAGTTAAGGTCGCTGGCGAGGTTGATGTTAAGTTAAAAAGTGCGGTTAAAGCGCAGTAACTGGATTTGAAGGAGCGCACCTGCGGGGTGCGATTTTACTATTACTATTGTCATTTCGAGCACCCATAAGGTGCTCGAAATCTTATTTCAGGTCCTGGCATTTTTTCTGCAAACTATTTCTTGGGTGGCGGAAAGCTTTTTAATATTTTTTCAACCGCCGTATTAATGCGCTTCTGGCGTTTTTCAAAATCACTGCTGCGTCGGTCAATCTCTGCTTTTAGGGTGCTGCGGTAAATAAGGTTGTTTGAAGATGGATCCACAAAATCCACGACCAGTGTGCCTTCTTCATATTGATACACTTCGACACCACCATACCAGCCGGGATAGCGATATCCCCAGTTGGTTACATCGACCTTGCTTTGTACATCGCCGTGGTAGGCAACTTTAAAATCCGGATTGCTTTCGTTAAGGCTATAGCCTTTGGCGGCAAGTTGTTTGTCCATGGCACTTCGAAAGTGCTTATCAAACAATTCATCAGATTGTGCTAACTGCGGATTAGGTATCCAGCTGTATGATTTCAGTTTTGAAAAATCATAGCCTGGGTCGTAGTCGTTTTGCGCGGACATCGTCGAGCAGGCCGCTAACACTACAGTGGTGATAACTGCAAGTATGATACGTATATTCACTTTTATGGTCCTTTTAGTATCTTTCATTGAACAGTGTTTTAGTGCAATTCTGTTAGCGATTAATTACCGGAAAATCGTGCAAAGAACGATCACAAATAAACAGGTAATTGACAGAGCGGTATGCAGTTATTTTGACAAATTTCCCCGTTCTTTGTCCATCTTGACTATTCCTTTTTTTAAGGAGGGAATTTCCTGAATATATCATTTATGGCTTTTCTGATGTTCTGTTCGCGTTTTTCCTGGGTCGTTTTCTCTCGCACGACGGATTCTGCGGCACCAGTCCAGATTCTCTGGTGAGTTTTCTTGTCAATAATATCAATTACTAAAGTACCTTTGTTGTAGGCAATTTTTTTGTATTGCGGTAATGCGGTAGAAGGGTAGGTGCTGTATTGGTAATAATTACTGTAATAATGGTCAATCATCACCGTATCAGTCACCATTTCCAGAACGACATAGTAAGTGACTGCGAACTTGGCTAGTTCATTATTTTCTACCAATCCTTTCCTTTTTAGTGTCTCCCGAATGGCGATAGTGATATTCTGGTTCAACCAGTCCTCGTCCACTTTGAGGCTTTCAATTTTGTCCTGTTTATTTTTAACAATCTCGAAATCCTTGATCTGGCTATAGTCAAAATTGGGATTGCTTCTATGTGTTATTTTAAACTGCATTTGTGTGCAGCTAGCCAGTTGCAGTATCACAGCACACACGAATGACAGACTTAGGCTAAGTTTTATAAATTTTCTATTAAACATCGCAACAAGGTTGACGATTCAACTATTAAAATACTGCTTTAGTTCCTAGTTTGAATAACTGTGCAGGTGCATCTTCTATGTCAAACCATTCTGCAGGATTGGTTTTGCCAGCGGCCATTTTCTGATGAGCACGGGCCCAGATAATCACAATCGCACGAGTCTCATTTATACCAGTCTTGATTAAAGTATATAGTTCATCCAGTTCGCGATGAGTAGCACGATACAACTCCCAGTCCGGTTCTATTTCTCGCCAGATCTTGTGGGTAATCTCCAGGCGTTTAACCAGGTGCTCAGCAATTTGTGACATTTCGTCCTCTGTAGGTGTGCCTTTGGGTAGCAACGCTTTTCTACGTATGACACCACTGTCACGTAGTTTCTGAAATGCTTCCGGTTCCCCCTTATAGGTCGCGTACAATTGGCCCAGGGCTATTAATATCGCGTATTTTTCTTCTTCCAGTGCTTTTTGATATTTAATAACAGTGTCAAAGCGCTTATCAATTTTTTGATCCAGTTTTGCTTCCAGTATTTTTAATGACTGGTCCAGCTCATCTAATAATATCTGATAGGCGCGGCCGGAAGCGTTGATTAGTGGTTGTGCCATTTGCAGCGCATCATGAAATTTTTCTGCACTACGGATTTTCTCTATTAACTCATCATAGTGACCTGCGTTCTGTTCATGCCTTTCTTCCGCTTTCTTCTGTAGCGCCGCAAGAAAGTCAGCATATTTTTCCACTCTTTCTTTATCTGTTTTACTGGTTTCAGCAATATCCACCAGGGCGATGGAATACTTCACGAGTGTTAATAACCTGCGCTCCAGTTCTTTTTCCAGTTTAGTGAACTCCTGTTCTTCAGGTTCTGATGGGTCAACATATTCACGGACATAAACCGATTTACCCACGGGTAATCCAAGATCAGGATCAGTTAATGTGGCAATGGTTTGATCGGCAAATATACCGACGTTTGCTTCCTTGGTGCCAGAGAATTTACCTTCCCAGGATGCGCAGCCAGTTAAAAGAACAAAATGCACTAGTACAGTCAGGAAAATTAAATTCCTGGTTTTGGCGTTCATGAGCATGACTCCCCGTAGGTGATTCGTTATTTCCGGTAATTAACCTTAACTTTATATTGATTATAAGCTGGTTAATTTTTAATGAATCTTAGACTGAAAACAGCGGGAAGTAAAAAGGTTGATCGGTAATTTGAACAAAATTACATCAAAGTTAGACTGAGATTGCTTCGCCTCTAGATTGCAATGATTTACTCCCTGTTCCAATGTCATTGCGCGTTGCGACTGGTTAGCAACATCGCGTTCCTGCCAGCCTTAGCAGGGAAATTGTATCGATCTCCGGGGTTATTTTTGAAACGGAAAAATTTTGGAAGTCTACTTTGAAGAGCTGCTATGCCTGAAACTCTTTAATTCATCATTAAGCCACTGTGCAGTGAAATATTCTTTTCCTTCACAACGCACTTTATATTTCTTGCCTGACATAGTGCTTTTTGTTGCCGAGTATTCAATAAACTCCTCCGCACTATCGATGCGTGACTTAAAGTAATTATATTTTTTCATAATATGAGCTCTGGCATCTGGTCCGTTATGTGTAGACCCATTACGA
>NZ_CDLKIE010000286.1:0-10048 GCF_975902315.1 Kaarinaea lacus
TCCGACCAGCGCAACTATGAACAATCCGGTAATACTGAAGAAAGCCTGGCGCAACATCTTGAATGGCAATTATTACTAACGCCGTTTAGCGAAACAGACGAAGCCATTGCCACTGCCATCATTGACTCTATTGACCATAATGGTTATCTCACCTCAAGCCTCGACGATATTTGTGAAAGCCTGAACGAGAACGCTGAAGAGGACGAGGAAAAAGTCGAACTTGATGAAGTTGAATCGGTATTAAGGCGAATACAGAACTTTGATCCACCCGGCGTTGGCGCGCGTGATATACGTGAATGCATGCAATTGCAATTAAATGCCTGCGATCCCAATACTCCCTGGCTGGAAGAAGCCAAAACAGTCGTCAACGATTATTTCGAATTGCTGGGTAATCGCGACTATGTGTTGTTGATGCGTCGTATGCGTTTATCAGAAGAACAATTACAGCAAACCATTTTGTTGATCCAGTCGTTAAATCCACGCCCTGGTTCTCAGATTACCGATAGTCAGCCCGAGTACATTATTCCCGATGTGTTTGTGCGCAAGATCAAAGGCATCTGGAGAGTGGAATTAAATCCCGAGGTTACTCCAAGGCTATCGATTAATTCGCTGTATGCAGGGATGGCTCAGGGCAGCAATACCAGCAGCAGTGATACCTCGTTTCTGAAAAACCATTTACAGGAAGCGCGCTGGTTCCTGAAGAGTTTAAAAAGCCGTAATGAAACCCTGCTAAAAGTGGCAAAATGTATTGTTGAACGGCAAAGGGCATTTTTGGAATATGGTGATGAAGCCATGAAACCACTGGTCATGCATGATGTTGCCGAAGTCGTTGATATGCACGAATCCACTATTTCCCGAGTCACCACCAAGAAATACATGCATACACCCAGGGGCATTTATGAGCTGAAATATTTCTTCTCCAGCCATGTGAGTACTGCTAGCGGTGGTGAATGCTCGGCAACTGCCATTCGCGCTATGTTGAAAAAACTGATCGCCGCAGAAGAAGCCAATAAACCGCTGAGCGATAACAAGCTGGCGAATATGCTGGCAAAGCAGGGCATCAATGTGGCCAGACGCACGGTAGCAAAATATCGTGAAGCGATGGCGATACCGCCATCCAATGAACGCAAACGCTTAATGTGATTATTTAATGTAAAGAATACAGGTAGTTATCTAAAAATTATAATTATTACTGTTTGTTGCCGATAGTTGACACAAGTCATCGTCTTTTACGACAAATTCGATAAGTTCTATAGTAAATGATAAAAAAAATGTACCTCTTCCAAGTTTTGTCTGCAGTGATCGTGTTCCTTCACTGTTTCCCGTTGAACCAAAAGCCGTATGTATAAAGGAGACCTTTCTATGCAAGTAAATATTGCTGGCCACCATCTTGAAGTAACTGAAGCTCTCCGTGATTATGTTACCTCCAAATTAGAAAAACTAGAACGCCATTTCGATCAAGTCTCAAATATCGATGTTATCCTCAGTGTAGAGAAGCTGGTACAAAAAGCAGAAGCTACCGTACCCGTAAATGGCCAAAACCTGTTTGCCTACGCCGAAGATGAAGTCATGTATGCAGCCATTGATGCGCTGGTCGATAAGCTCGATCGACAAATCATCAAGCGCAAAGAGAAAGCGACTAACCATCACCGTGGTGATGGCACCAATAAAAGGGCACAAATTTAGCACGAACAATGCAATAACAGCACGGTCTAATTATATTAAATGAATAGATCCGCAAGGTGGCTTAAAAAGATTTACGCTTAGGAATTTTTGAGGGAAAATAGCGCGCAATTCGAATTAAGCCACCTTACTTAACGTTAATTTCGCTTATCACATCACAGTTGGCGGTTTGACAGGAAAGGTGGGTTACGTACTTCGACATTAAGCAATAAAGTGAGTCCATTTTTTTGAACTAACTGTATAAGCGCGCTATAAGTAGTTATAAAAAAATAATAAATCTAAAGGAGTAACAACACGCTTGTTTATTGGGTATTATGGTCTATAACTCATGTTCTATGGGTTTGATAATACCAATTGAGTCGTTATAAGTATTAAGTTGGTTATGAACATTTCTGACATTATTTCCCCCGACCGCGTCGTTTGCGATCTTGACGCCTCCAGTAAAAAAAGAGTGCTGGAGCGACTTAGTGACATGCTTGTCAGCAATTCATCAGATACCCTGGCACCGCAAGAGGTCGTTGATAGCCTGATTGCCCGTGAGCGGCTGGGCAGTACCGGGATTGGCTACGGCGTCGCTATCCCCCATGGCCGCGTTAAAAACACCGACCATGCCATTGCCGCTTTCGTTCAGCTTCATGAGGGCGTCGATTTTGATGCTTCCGACAAACAGGAAGTCGATTTGTTGTTTGCGCTCCTGGTGCCCGAGCAATCAACCGAAGAACATCTGCAATTATTGGCCCAATTGGCCGAAATGTTTAGTGACGAGGAATTTAGATCTCAATTACGTGCTACTAAAGACAGCCAAGCTATCTATAATCTATTAAGTACCTGGAAGAAAGCTAACTAAACGGCAACCTTTAAAACGTGCACGGTAATGTCCGACAAAGTCACTACCCAAACGCTGTTTGAATTTCATCGACACAAACTATCGCTAAAATGGATCGCGGGCCAGGGTGGCAAGGATCGCAGTCTTAAACGCGAAGAAACAGCGTTGGCACGTGCCTCACTGGTAGGCCACCTCAACGCCATTCACCCCAATCAAGTTCAGGTTTTGGGTCAATGGGAGTTCAAATATCTCAATGGCCTTGGGAAAAACTCCTACCATGATGTGATCCAGCAGGTATTTAGCAACCTGCCCGCGGCAGTCATTATTGCTGATGATTTAACGGCCGACGAAAGTATTCTCGAAAAGGCGGAGAAAACCAATACCCCCCTGCTCTATTCATCCCTCGATAGCCAAAAAGTGGTAAATCGGCTGCATTATTTCCTGGAATATAAATTAGCCGAGTCCTCCATATTGCACGGTGTATTTATGGAAGTTCATGGGCTGGGGGTTTTGCTCACCGGTAAAAGCGGTATTGGTAAAAGTGAACTGGCACTGGAACTTGTGAATCGCGGACATCGTCTAATTGCCGATGATGCACCGGAGTTTTCGCGCATCGGGCCTGATACAATTCGTGGTCACTGCCCGGCTATTTTGAGAGGCTTTCTGGAAGTTCGTGGTCTGGGCGTTATTAATGTTCAAAAAATGTTTGGCGATTCAGCAATTAAACCTTCCAAGAACTTGCGCCTGATCGTGCAATTGAAATCTATTGAAGATGAGGAAATCAACCACCTGGACCGACTGGGTGGCAGCTATGACACCATCACGTTGCTGGATGCGGAAGTTCAGGCAGTAATGATCCCTGTCGCACCTGGCCGAAACCTCGCCGTATTGGTCGAGGCTGCGACCCGACAATACATTCAGTTACAGTCTGGGTATAATGCGTCGCTCGACTTCATGCACAAACAAAAACAATTAATGGAATCTGAAGACCAATGAAGTTAGTAGTGATAAGTGGTGTATCCGGGTCCGGTAAAAGTAACGCTCTGCACGTCCTGGAAGACCTTGACTATTATTGTATCGACAACCTGCCTGTCGGATTGCTACCTGCGTTTGCTGAACAGACCCAGGCGTCCAATGATTCTATCCCCCACGCTGCCATCGGCATTGACGCACGAAACTTGCCCAATGAGCTACCCCGATTTTCCTATATTCTGGAACAGTTAAAAAACAAAGGCGTGATAGTGGAAATCATTTTCCTGGACGCCGAAGATAATATCCTGTTAAAACGCTTTAGTGAAACCCGCCGTAAACACCCGTTAACGGAGAATGAAATACCGCTTGCCGAAGCGATTAAAAAAGAGCGGGAGTTGCTGGAGCCTATCGCATCACGTGCGGATTTATATATCGACACCAGTCGTACCAATATCTATCAACTGCGAGACCTGATTAAAGAACGCATGACGGGTTCCACTGGGCAAAACCTGTCCTTATTGTTTGAATCCTTTGGCTTCAAGCACGGAGCGCCGACCGACGCTGATTTTGTATTTGATGCGCGCTGCCTGCCCAATCCTCATTGGGAACCTGCATTACGCGACCACACCGGACTGGATCAACCGGTAATCGACTACCTGCAACAGCACGAAGTAGTAGACGAAATGTTTGAAGACATCAAAAAATTTGTGGAAACCTGGATGCCTCGATTTGAAGCGGAAAACCGTAGCTACTTAACGGTTGCAATAGGCTGTACCGGCGGGCAGCATCGCTCCGTTTATTTGGCACATCGGCTGGCTGAGACACTTAAAAAGGTCCATAATAATACGCATATTCGACACAGGGACATGGAATGACTGTCGGATTACTGCTAATTACGCATGAAAATTTTGGTGATTTGTCTTTGCAGATTATCAAAACTATCCTTGGCGTGTGCCCGCTGGAAACCAAGTCCTTAAGTGTTCCGTTTGACGCAAATCCCGACGTTATTTATAAAGAAGCGAAACATTATGTGGAAATGCTGGATCATGGTGAAGGTGTGTTGATCCTGACAGATCTGTATGGTGCCACACCCAGCAATATTGCTCACCGGTTAGTAGATGAAGGGAAAGCAGTCGTTGTGACCGGTTTAAACCTTTCCATGTTGATGCGCGTACTCAATTATCCTAACTTGAGCCTGGAAGAACTCGTAGATAAAGCATCACGTGGTGGTAGTGAAGGCGTGGTCGTTACGCTAAAGAAAAATGCATAATTATTAAAAATGATCAGTAAGGAATTAACCATCATTAATAAATTGGGGTTACACGCACGTGCGGCGGCAAAGTTTGTTTCCCTGGCTTCTTCGTTTAACAGCGATATTCGTGTCGCCAAAGATGATAAAACTGTCAATGGCAAAAGCATCATGGGTGTCATGATGCTGGCTGCCAGTCAAAATACCCAGATTACTGTCAGCGTTGAAGGCGAAGATGAAATACTTGCCCTTGAGAAAATTCAAAAACTGATAGCCAACCGGTTCGGTGAAGACGAATAGTACCCTATCCCTACGGGCTTGCGCCTTTCTGCATCCATAACAATCTATTTAACGGGTAAATACCCGGGTTCCGATGCTTTTGCACATCTAATAGGGTACACTCCCTGCAGATCAACCCAGGGTATCCCGATGCCAGACTCCAATAGCCAGGAACAAAGTTCCGAACGACTACAGGCCTTTTTCGAGCTGATTCGTGAAGGTGACGCGGAACAGTTGGTTGAGAAACTTGATGAGCTACATCCTGCTGAAATTGCACACCTGCTGGAATCCCTGCCACGCGAAGACAGGGAAAAAGTCTGGGCACTTATCGACCTTGAAGTCAACGGCGATATACTCCTTCACGTCAACGATGAAATACGCACCCAACTTATCAAGGACGCTAACGAAAGCGAACTGATTGCTGCAGCACAGTCCTATGAAACTGATGACCTGGCAGACATCATTGTTGACTTGCCAGAGGATGTTACTCAACAGGTATTACATTCACTGGACGAACAACATCGCCAACGGCTAGAAGCTGTTTTGTCCTATCCGGAGGACAGCGCAGGCGGTTTAATGAATACTGATACCATCACGGTACGGGAGGATTTAACCCTGGATGTTGTGATCCGCTATTTGCGTATATTGGGTGAAATTCCGGAGATGACGGACAATCTTATCGTGGTCAGCCGTGAAGGCAAGTTTTTGGGCAGCATGTTATTGACAGATCTGTTAACCAAAGATGCCAGCACCACCGTATCGGAAATCATGTCCCGCGATGCTGAAGCAATACCAGCTGATATGCCGGCACGCGAAGTTGCCAACCTGTTTGAACAACGCGATCTGGTATCTGCCCCTGTAATAGATCTGGACCATAAACTGTTGGGCCGTATCACTATCGACGATGTGGTGGATGTCATTCGCGATGAAGCCGATCACTCCCTGTTGAGTATGGCTGGTTTAAGTGAAGAAGACGACATGTTCGCACCCGTGGTACGAAGCTCCCGGCGTCGCACTGTCTGGCTGGGCATTAATCTATTAACGGCCGTACTGGCATCGTGGGTTATCGGACAGTTTGAAGACACCATTGAGAAACTGGTGGCATTGGCAGTGCTAATGCCTATCGTTGCCAGCATGGGTGGAATCGCAGGCAGCCAAACTTTAACATTAGTGATTCGCGGGATTGCCACGGGGCAGGTTGCAAAATCCAATGCCCGACGTTTATTGAACAAGGAACTTGCAGTCGGCATATTAAATGGCATGACGTGGGCATTGATTGTGGCAATTATTGCATTGCTCTGGTTTGACGATATACAACTGAGCGCAATTATCGCAGCGGCAATACTGGTGAATTTAATAGTTGCCGCATTGGCTGGCGCCACGATACCGCTATTGTTAAGTAAAATAGGCATCGATCCCGCGCTGGCAGGCGGTGTGGTTTTAACGACCGTTACTGACGTTGTGGGATTCCTGGCTTTCCTGGGAATGGCCGCCTTATTTATTGTATAAAATTGTTAGCAACCAGCTTTCAACATGTCGAAAACTTTCAAACCTGCTACCCCATTGCTCACTGTAGACATCATCATCGAGATGGTGGACCGGGCAGATCATAACATCGTACTGATAGAACGTAAGAATCCGCCTTATGGCTGGGCCTTACCCGGTGGCTTTGTTGATATCGGGGAATCTGTAGAAGCTGCCGCCATCCGCGAGGCCAAAGAAGAAACCAGTCTGGATGTCACGTTAACCCAGTTGCTGGGCGTTTATTCTGATCCACAACGAGACAGTCGCGGCCATACGGTTAGCGCTGTATTTATCGCCCAGGCCTCTGGGCAAGCAAAAGCACAAGATGATGCCGCCAACCTGCAACTGTGTAATGCGACTGAACCGCCCGGTAATCTGGTCTTTGATCACCAGCAAATACTTAATGATTATCTTCGTTTTAAAGAAAAAGGTATTCGGCCTGCCTTAAACAAATAACTGGCTTACCCGCGCTCAACGAGGCACATACCTGTATATGCTATTTTAACAGGGGCTAAATCTATTCAGCCTTATGCAGAATCAAATTGCCTGTTCGATCTGCATGGCATTGCCAGTCAACATCAATAAATGTAGTAGACACGGTTTCTGTAATTAGCGCCGGCCCGTTTAATATTTCATCACGCGGCAATGCACTGCGTTGAATAACGGGAACGGGCACATCGATACCAAATAATTGGGCTTCGACAGCCTGTAAAGTTTCCGCCTGGCTATTATTTACTAAAAACTGTTCAAACGAGCTAATGCTTTGAGATTTTCCCTGAACCTTCACCCGGGCTGTTACAATTTCAATGGCTTGCTCCAGGCGGTGCCCATAGCGCTCTTCGTGGCTAAAATGAAAACTATCCATGGTTTTCTGTTTGCCTAGCCAGGGGATATTCAAGGTATAAGACTGACCTTTGTATCGCACATCCACACTAGGGGCGACATGAATTTCATCTTCGCCCAATCCTTCCTCGCGTAAAGCCAGTTTACCTTTATCGGTTAATTCATTAAAAACATCGAGAATCTCATGTTCCCTGATGTCGTTCACCAGGCCGCTATAACTCCGTGATAACTGCCGAGCCCGCGGTGCTACCAGCATACCCAAAGCGGATAACACACCTGCCTGCACCGGAACCATGGCCTCACGCATGGATAAGGCGTCAGCCAGTGCACAGACATGCAAACCACCCGCGCCACCAAATGAAACCAGTGATAAATGTCGCGGATCAAGTCCTCGCTGAACCGACATGACACGTAGCGCCCGCGCCATGTGTTCGTTTGCCAAACGAATAATACCTTGCGCCATAGTCTCAATACCCAATCCCAACTGGTCCGCCAGCGCTTTTACTACGCTTCTTGCTGCATCCATGTTTAAAGACATTTGGCCGCCAAGAAACGCATCGGGACGCAGGCGCCCCAGAACCAGATTTGCATCGGTAACGGTGGCCTGGATACCGCCCTGGTTATAGCAGGCTGGGCCAGGATTAGCGCCCGCTGATTGCGGTCCCACCTGTAACAGCCCGCCTTCATCAACTCGCGCTATCGAACCTCCCCCTGCCCCTATTGTGTGCATATCCACCATGGGCACAGCCACTGGATAATAGCCAATATGTCCTTCGTTACTTAACTGCAACTCTCCATCGATTAACGCCACATCGGTGGACGTGCCCCCCATATCGAAGGTTAGTAACCGCGATAGACCAGAACATGATGCAACAAATTGCGCCCCAGCCATCCCACCCGCAGGTCCGGACAACAGCATATGGACTGACTGCTTTGCCGCTTGTTTTGCGTCGATTGTGCCGCCGGAACTTTGCATCACAGATATATGAGAATGATGAGACGCTGTATCAGGAATTCGTTGGCTCACGCCATCGCTTAAGCGTTGTAAATAACCCTGCATGATCGGACCCACGGCAGCATTCAACCAGGTGGCAATACCGCGTTCATATTCTTTGATTTCCGGTAGCACTTCAGAGGATCTCGAAACAAAAATATTTTCTGGAATAACCGCAGCAATGGCTTTTTCGTACTGGTCATCGCAATAGGAAAATAACAGGTTTATGGCAACCGCCTGAGGCTTCAGATCATTTAACTGTTGTTTTAACTGTACCAGGTCATCCGAAGTCAACGCTTCTATCAGTTCCGCATTGGCGCCGATACGTCCACCGGTTTCCAGGCACAACTCTCTGGGTATTGGTGGCGGAACAGGCTGAGGTTGCAAGTTATATAGCTCACGGCGAGCCTGGCGCCCGAGGGTAAGAATGTCGCGCATACCGCGGTTAGTAATATAAACCGTACGCACCCCCTTGCCTTCCAGTACGGCATTAGTGGCAACTGTAGATCCATGCACGATATACAGGTCGCCGGAAATTCCGGCATCAATTCCCAGCTCATCGATGCCTTGTAAAATTGCCTGTTCCGGTGCGTGGGGTGTGGAAAGTACTTTATGAACGGTGAGTTGATGGTCTTTTACCAGAACGAAGTCGGTAAAGGTACCCCCGGTATCAATTCCTAATAATATCATTCGGCCAACGCAACTTGGTTTCTTCCATTTTCTTTTGCATTATAGAGGGCCTTGTCTGCACGTTCTACCAGGGAATTAACATCTTCATCTGATTTTACTAAAGCAACACCCATGCTGATGGTTACGTCCAGCAGTGTTTCCGGTAAATCGATAGGTGTTGCCGCAATACGAGAGCGTATCCGTTCTGCCACCATTCGGGCTGTGGGTAAATCGGCGCGGTTCAAAATAAGAAGAAATTCTTCACCGCCATAGCGACCGACAATATCAAAACCACGTAAAGAATTCTTAATACGGCTGGCGACTTCTTTTAAAACTCCATCGCCCGCGAGATGTCCGTGATTATCATTAACGCTTTTAAAATGGTCGATATCCGCCATTACCACGCATAAAGGCGCCTGTTCCGCTTGCGCTTTTACAATAGCTTGTTGTAGTTCACTGAATACATGTTCATGATTCACCATACCCGTCAAAGAATCGGTTACGGCATGTTTTTCTAGATGCGACGCCAGTACCTGCATTCCGTCCAGGGACTGTTCAAACGACTTTAATTGATTGATAAAACACGTGTCGATTGCCAATGACATGTCCAGGCTCGTAATCTTCAGTAAAAATCGGATAAAAGCCTGGTAATCCCCAGTATTGTTACGCAAGGTATCGGGGAAATTTTCTATTATGCTTTGAATCAATAACTGAAATGCGCAAATATATAAACTAATGGGTAAACCAGCCGAACTATGCGCAACACCAACCCGCAACCTGTCTTCGAAATAACTCAGGCTGTCGAAGCCCATACCCAGGCTCAAGAGAAATCTGGATTGATTCTTACGCTCGGCATCGACCAGTTCATTACTATGCAGCATCTCACGCACTTCAGATATCTGCAACAGCCGGTCAAAAAACAGGTCAACAATAGCGTTAAACCGAGGAACGATCACTTCCTGCTGTAAACGACCCGCGATAGCGTGATCCGCTTCTGACAATCCAACCA